>DASTDR010000001.1:0-2577 GCA_035710265.1 Gemmatimonadales bacterium
GACGAGCGCGCTGCGGACGCCGTCGATCGTCTTGAAAGCGGGCGCCGGAAGCCCGTGGTCAGCGAAGCGCTTCGCCAACGCGTCCTCGTCGGGAAACCACATCGTCCAGAGGCGAACGCCCGCGGCGTCGTTGATCCCGCCGCGCGTGAATTTCGCGTTGGCCCCCGCTCGGGTGAACTTGAGCTGCGATGGGCCGACCTGGTACCGCGACACGCCGCCGACAGCACCCACGTCGCCGAACCCGAGCACTTGCCCGTAGAACTACAGCGTCTTGCGGCCGTCGCCGTTGAAGCGGCGGAAGACGTTCATTGAGTTCTCCGCGAAGTACGGCGCTGCAGTGGCGGCCGGCGCAGGCGAGCCCGACTGGGCGAGTGCGCGTGCCGGCACGAGTCCGGCGACCAGAATCGTGAGCGCGAGTACGGCCATCGTGTGTCTCATTGCGTGCTCCGCCACAGACTATATACGCTCCCGGTCCTGGTCGGAAGCGCCGAGCGATTCGGCACTCGCGGTTCGCACGAAGGTGGGCGCGAGTGAGGCGGTGCTACTATGAGCCCGATCGTTGCGCTGAAGCACGAGATGGACGTCGCCGAGCAGATCCGGACCCGCGTGGCGGCCGCCGTTCCAAAACTGGATCCCGACCTTCAGGCGTGGGTCCAGGAACACCTGATTACTCCTCGATTGGTTGACCTGGCTCGAGACGCTGACGGGAAGACGAGTGTCCCGCTCTGGCTGGTCACGGATCACGTTGGACGTCAGGATTCCAGCTACAGAGTCGTGTGGGACCCCGATGCCTTGGCCTTCGGGCTCGAGTGCACACTTGCCAATGGTGTGGAGTGGTACATGGGGCCGCACAAGGGAGGGTTCGCCGACGTGATTCGCGCCCTGTGATGCAATGCTCGTCTGTGAAGCCGACCCGTTCACGCGCACGGCACCACGATGACACGCAGGCGATTTCTCTACGGCTACTCTGCGGCCACGCTCACCTCATGGTGCGTCATGGCGGTTTCTCAATACGGTTTCGAATGGCAGAACGCGCATCAGCTTTCTGATCCAAAGCTCAGGGATGCGTGCATCTCGATCTGGCACCCGTAGCTCAGCCCGCGGAACTGGTCGGTCCGGCCGGTTGTAGGCCGCACGACGCCGTGAAGACCTGGCCGGGGCTGCCGGGCACCGGCTCGCCCACCTTCGCGTCCCCGTGAGCCCGGTGGGCCGGTTCGGCGCTGGCGCCTACGGTAATCGAGTGATAGCTCCCATTGCCCGTGCGATGGCAGAGCGTGACCTTCGGTTCCTCGACAATCGGTCCACCATGGTAGAAGCTCTCGTCCGAGTCGGTGAACTTGCTGGCGCCCGCCGTTGCCACCACCATGCCGACGTTCCGGTACTGTCCCGCGACCGCGACGCCCGACGCATTGCAGGTGATCGACGCGCCCGGCGCGGGCAGCA
Organism: Gemmatimonadales bacterium; assembly: GCA_035710265.1. Classification (GTDB taxonomy): domain Bacteria; phylum Gemmatimonadota; class Gemmatimonadetes; order Gemmatimonadales; family GWC2-71-9; genus 20CM-2-65-7. The sequence goes on from DASTDR010000001.1 coordinate 1,444, forward strand.
TCTGCGGGCAGGCCACGGCGACGCCACGATCGTCGGTCACCGTCAGGCTCGAGAGCGTCAGGGCCGTCCGGTTGGTGACGACGTACGTCCATGTCACCGGGTCCCCTACGGGAATCACCGGGCCTGGCGCCTGAGTGACGTCCTGGCCGTTGGTGAACTTCTCGATCGTCACGCTGCCGACGGGGGGCCCCCCGTGGTAGTGACTGGCGTCCGAGTCGGTGAACGACATGCCGCTGGCCGTGGCCGTGACCGTTCCGACGTTGCGGTACTGACCCGCCACGGCCACCCCCGACGCGTTGCAGGTGATCGACGCGCCCGGCGAGGGCAGCATCTGCGGGCAGGTCACGACGACGCCACGGTCGTCAGTCACCGTCACGCTGGTGAGGGTGAGCGTGCTGTTGTTGGTCACAACGTACGTCCAGTTCACGGGCGCACCGACGGCGACCGTGGGCCCCGGTTCCACGTCCGCGTCCTGGCCGTTGGTGAACTTCTTGATTTCGACTGGTGAAATCAGGCGGCAGTCCGGGCCGAACACCCTGGTCCGATCGGCGGGCACCTGTTCGCCGGGCTTTGCGTCACCGTGGGCGCGGTGCGCCGGCTCGGCGTTCACGCTGACGTCGATCGTGTGATAACCCGTGTCGCTGCGATGGCAGAGCACCACCTTGCCGCCGCTGCCGCGTACCTCACGCTGCACCGTGGCGGTGCCCCCCGTGATGGCCACCTCGAGCTCGATGCGATCCTGATCCGCCACGTTGAGCAGTGAGACGGCCGAACTCGCGCCTGAGCCGCTGAAAACCAACTGGACGTTTCCTGCCGGAACGCCTCGGAGGAGGAAGCTCCCGGTGCCGTCAACGGCCGACGACAGCGGCGTGCCGGCGACGGCCACGCTCGACGTGATTGGCGAGGCGATGACCGTACCCGTAATGGTCGCGCCGGTTCCCGAGGGGGACGTCGGCGAAACACTGCTGCAGGCGACGGCGGCAATGATGGCGGCGGCGGCGGCAGCGAAGATGAGTCTGGTCATGCCCGGCCGTCTAGCAAAGCGCGAGCCTTCCGGCTCGACCGGCGAGGACGAATCGACGGGAACAGTCCTCACTGTAATCGGGAGAAATCAACGTGACTTCGAGGGTCCAG
>DASTDR010000002.1:0-9766 GCA_035710265.1 Gemmatimonadales bacterium
AACGCCCGAAGGTACTCGCGGGCCTCGAGCGGACCTATGTTCATCTTCCAGTTTCCCGCGAAGACGAGTGGCCTCACGCGGCCTCCAGGGCCGCCACGCCGGGGAGCTCCTTCCCTTCCAGGAACTCGAGCGACGCGCCGCCGCCGGTGGACACGTGGGTCAGTTTGTCTTCCAGGCCCGCGACGGCGGCGACGGAGTCACCACCGCCGACCACCGTGACGGCGCCTTTGTGCCCTGCCTCGACCAGCGCCTGCGCGATCGCGCGCGTGCCGGCGTCGAACGGCGGCGTCTCGAACACGCCCATGGGGCCATTCCAGAAAATCGTTTTGGCGCGGATCAGGCGCGCGCGGAAATCGTGCTGCGTGGCCGCATCGATGTCGAACACCGCCCAGCCTGGGGGAATGCCGTCGGAACCAACCGACTTGCTTTCGTTGCCGCGCTCGAGCGCCGGCGCGATCACGGCGCCGCGGGGGAGAATCAATTTCTTACCGCTGGTTGCCAGCAACTCCTTGGCGAGATCCAGCCGATCCGGCTCGACCAGCGAGTTCCCGACCTCGAGCCCCATGGCCTTGAAAAACGTACACGCCATGGCCCCGCCGATCAGCAGCTCGTCCACCTGTGGCAGCAACGAGCGAATCACATCGATCTTGCCCGAGATCTTCGCGCCACCCAGGACCGCGATGAACGGACGCTTGGGATCCTCGAGCAGCTGCCCAAGGTATTCGAGCTCCTTCTCCATCAAGAATCCTGCGACTGCCGGCTTGAGCAGATGCGCCACTCCCTCCGTGGACGAGTGGGCACGGTGAGCGGAGCCGAACGCGTCGTTGACGTAGAGATCGCCGAGCGCGGCAAAGGTCTTGGCGAGGTCCGGATCGTTCTGCTCTTCTCCGGACCAGAACCGCGTGTTCTCGACCAGGGCCACGCCGCCGCGAGTCAGCCGGCGCGTGTTTGCGGCGCCGGTGGCCGGGTCCGGAATGAATTCGACCGGCGCCCCCAGCAGTTTCTCGAGATCGGGGACGATCTGCTTGAGGGAGTACTGCGGGTCGGGACCGCCCTTGGGGCGTCCCAGGTGCGACAGCAGCACGACGCGCGCGCCCTTGTCGCGCAGGTACTTGATTGTGGGCAGCGACGCGCGCAGCCGCGTATCGTCCGTGACCTTTCCCTGCTTGAGCGGAACGTTGAAGTCGACCCGGGTCAGCGCGCGCTTGCCATCCAGCGCCTGCGGGGGGAGATCCCGCAGGCTCCTCTTGTTCAACGCTTCTTTCCCATGTACGCGAGCAAGTCGACGCAGCGCGCCGAGTATCCCATCTCGTTGTCGTACCACGACGAGATATGCACGAGTGTCCCGTCGATCACGGCCGTCGACATCGTATCGATCACGCTCGAGTACAGGCTGCCGATGTAGTCGGTGGACACGAGTGGCTCGTCGCTCGTTTCGAGGATTCCCTTGAGTGGACCCGACGCGGCCGCCTGCTTGAATGCCGCGTTTACGGCCTCCACGGTGGTCGACTTCTCGACGTCGGCGACCAGCTCGACGATCGAGACATCCGGGGTCGGGACGCGCAGCGAGATCCCGTCGATCTTCCCCTTCACTTCCGGAATCACGAGGCCCGTGGCCTTGGCGGCGCCGGTCGTCGTGGGAATGATGCTGAGGGCCGCGGCGCGCGCGCGGCGCAGGTCTTTGTGCGGCAGGTCCAGGATCTGCTGATCGTTGGTGTAGCTGTGCACGGTCGTCATGAACCCGTGCTTGAAGCCGAAGTTCTCGATCACGACCTTGACCATCGGGACCAGGCAATTGGTCGTGCACGAGGCATTCGAGATGATGTTGTGCTTGGCCGGGTCGTACTTGTCGTTGTTGACGCCCATGCAGATGGTGATGTCTTCGCCTTTGGCGGGCGCCGAAATCACGACCTTCTTCGCGCCGGCGGCGAGGTGCTTGGAGGCGTTTTCCTTGTCGGTGAAACGGCCGGTGCTTTCCAGCACGAACTCCACGCCGAGGTCCTTCCAGGGCAGCTTCTCGGGCTCCTTGATGGCCGAGACCTTGATCGTCTTCCCGTTGACGACCAGCGCGTCGGCCTTGGCTTCGACGGTGCCCGGAAAACGCCGGTGCACGGAGTCGTATTTCAGCAGATGGGCGAGCGTCTTGGTGTCGGTGATGTCGTTGACGCCGACGAATTCGATGTCGGTCTGCTTGGCCATCGTGGCCGCGCGCAGGACGTTGCGGCCGATCCGGCCGAACCCGTTGATCCCTACCCGAACTGCCATGGTCTCCCCTCAGGTGAAGTCTGGAATTGCGGCGCGGGCGAATGTGACCGCGTGAATCGTCGTCGCGCCGGCTTGCTCTAACGCGCGCGCTGCTTCGGCCAGTGTGGCGCCCGTGGTGAATACGTCGTCAACCAAAACAAATGCGAATTGTGGATTTCGGATTGCGGATTTTGTCAGTGAGCTCTCAATCCGCAAGCCGCAATCCGCAATTATTGCTTCAAAGGCCCCAGCGACGTTCGCCAGACGAGTCCCCGGTGTCAACGCCGTTTGCGTTGGTGTTTCGCGCGTCCGCCGCAGCAGATCGGAAACCACGGGAATCCGCCACTTTCTCGCGAGCGCGCGCGCCAGCAACTCACTCTGATTGTAACCACGCGAGCGCAACCGCTTCGGCGCGAGCGGAATCGGGATGAGCGCCGCCGGTTCGTCGGTGGATGGCCGCAGGGGCGCCATCACGAGCGCCAAATCGTCGGCGATGCGCGACAGGCCGCCGTATTTCAGAGCGTGCACCGCCTGCTGCGCGTCCTCGACCAGCCAGACCGCCGATCGCACGGTCTTGAGCGCCTCCGGCCACTCCACGCACAGCCGGCACGGTCCGAAATGCGGTTCCGGCTGGCCGCAGCGCTCACACCACGGCGGCCGCACTGGGCGGAAGCGGGTCCGGCACACCGGACAGGTGAGGTGCGCGGCGTCCCGTTCGCCGAGCAGCCCATGACACAAGGCGCACTCGGCAGGCAGGAGCAGCTGTTCGAGGGCTCGGCTAAGCACGCAGCGCGCGCTGGACCGCCGCACGCATGACTTCGGTCGGTGCAGCAACGCCGGGGAAGAATCGTTCAAACGACGCCGCGCCCTGCCGGACGAGCATCTCCCGGCCGTCGCTTGCCTCGATGCCTCGCTCGCGCAGCGCATGCACCCAGCGGGTCTCCCCGGGCGCGTACACAAGATCGAGGGCCTTCTGCACGCCGGGGATATGGTTCACATCCACCGGAAGCGGATCGTGGCCGGCGAGCCCGAGCGGCGTCGCATTGATCGCGACGTCGATTTCGACTGCCCCATTCGCCACCTGCGCTCGCGCGCCGATCGTGTTGCACCAGGCCACGAAGTCTCTGGCACGCGTCGCATCACGCGAGCGCACGAAGAGCGAGGCGCCGAGATCAGCGGCGACCACCGCGGTCGCGCGCGCGGATCCACCGGTGCCGACGAGCAGCCAGCGCGCGCCCTTCGCCGCCGCACCGAGCGTTTCGAGCGCGGCAGTCACGCCGAACACATCGGTGTTGTCTCCCATCAGCGCGCCATGCTCGATCCAGAATGTATTGCAGGCGCCCACGCGCGCGCAGACATCGGTTTTGCGCGTGACGGATCGTTCGACCGCTTCTTTGTGCGGCACCGTCACGTTGCCGGCGCCGTTGGTGGCGGCCTGCATGGCCAGCACCTGAGCCAGCGAGTCGGGAGGGACACGCAGCGCGACGTAGACGGCATCGATACCCAGCGCGCGAAACGCCGCGTTGTGCATCGCGGGAGAGAGGGAGTGGGCCACCGGGTCGCCGATGACCACGAGCAGCCGCGTCTTAGCGCTGATCTCCACGTTTGCTCTCGGCGGAAAGACGGTCCGCGACCGCCGCCGCGAGTGCTTCGAGCTCCTGCGCCGTGTCGCGATAGACGGCGAGGTCACCGCCGAATGGATCGCTGACCTCGTCCCCGCCCTTGCCCGCATATTCGCCGAGCACAAAGACCTTGCCTTCGCCCCCGAGCTCGTCCACGCGCGCGCGATGGTGACGGGCCATCGTGAGAATCAGGTCGGCTTCGTCGACCAGCTCGCGCGTCAGCAGGCGGGCGCGATGGCCGGAGAGATCGAGCCCGCGTTCGAGCCCGACGAGATACGCGCCTTCCGACGCCGGCGCGCCGTCCCAGGCGCCCGTGCCCGCGGACGTCACCTCGACGTCCAGGCCCCGGTCCTTGAGTGCGCGCTCGAGTAACGACGCCGCCAGCGGGCTGCGGCAGATGTTCCCCGTGCACACGAACAGAACGTGCTGAATCATGGTGCGAGCCGGCCCACGGCGCGGCGCAGCTCCGCCACACTCAGCGTCCCTTCGCGGACGATCTGCGCCTGCGGCCGCGTGCAATCAACCACGGTGGACGGCGGCCGGTTGCCCAGCACTCCTCCGTCGAGCACCATCAACTGCCCGGCCGCGACCGCGGGGGCAAAGTCCCGCGCGATCGCCGCAGCGCCCGGGCCGGGCGGCTGGCCGGGGAGATTGGCCGAGGTCGACGTCAACGGCACGCCGAGCGCGGCCACGAGCTGGGCCATCGCCTGATGGGACGTCCAGCGCACCGCAATCCCGCCGTCGGGGCCGCGCAGCAGATCCGGCAGGCGACCAGAGCCTCCCGGGAGCACCAGCGTGAGCGGACCTGGCCAGAAGGCGCGCGCGAGCGCGTCGGCCGATGCATTGAACGCGAGGCCGTGCGCCTCCGCCATTCCGCGGTCGCTGATCAAGAGCAGGAACGGCTTCGAGGCAACACGGCCTTTCAAGGCCGCGAGCGCGGCGACGTCGGCTTGGACCGCGCGTGAGCCCAAGCCGTACACCGTCTCGGTGGGATAGGCGAGCAATCCGCCACCGCGCAGATGCGCAACGACGCGCGGAATTCCGGCGGCGACCTCCGCGGCTGTTTGAAACGGGACCGGGAGTGGCGGAGGTGTCACCGGAGCTCACGAGCGAGCGCCTCGGCAATCCGGAAGTCGTCGGCCGTGGTGACCTTGAAGTTGTACGGCGAATCGGGAATCAGCTCGACCGGATATCCTGCCCGCTCGCAGACCTCGGCATCATCACTCGGCGCTCCAGCGCCGTTCGTCCGCAGCTGCGAGTACGCCGAAACCAGCATCGGACGCGGGAACCCCTGCGGCGTCTGCGCGCGCCAAATGCGGTCGCGATCGACGGTGCGGGAGACCCGCGGCGTGAGCTGCTCGGATGTGCCCACTTCCTTGAGCGTGTCGGACGACGGGACCGCGGCCACCGCGCCGACTCCGGCCCGGGCGCGCGCGATCACCGCGTCGATGGTGCCGCGGCTGACGAACGGCCGTGCCGCATCGTGCACCAGAATCACCGTCGCGTCCGCGGGGAGTGCGGCGACACCGGCGCGCACCGAATCGGCGCGCTGCGCGCCGCCGGGGACGAAGCCGAGGCGCTCGCCCCGCATCTTGCCGAGCCAATCGGGCGGGCGCTCGGCGTAGCCGGGGGGCAGCACGACGACGACCTGGCGCACTTCGGGATGACCGATAAACGCGCGCAACGCGCGCAGCAGCATCGGGACGCCGAGGATCGGGCGGAACTGCTTCGGCTCGCCAGGGCCCGCGCGCACCCCGGCGCCCGCCGCCACGACGACTACGCCAACGTCAGGCTGCGAGACGCCGGGCGAGCTCACCGATTCCCTCCAAGCTGATCACTTCGAGATCCTTGCTCCCTTTGGAGCGATGCGACAGGAACACGCGGCGGAACCCCTGCCGGGCAGCTTCCGCAAGGCGTCGCTCGACGCCGGCCACGGGACGAATCTCTCCACCCAGACCGACCTCCCCGAGGAACAGGGTATCGGCCGGCACCGGCTTGTCGTGAACGGTCGAGACGAGCGCCGCGAGAACGGCGAGATCCGTCGACGGCTCGATCAGACGCACACCACCAGTGACGTTAACGAAGACGTCGAGGTTCCCAAACGGCAGCCCGCCGCGGCGCTCGAGCACGGCCAGGAGCAGAGCCAGCCGGCGGTGATCGAGGCCCGTCGCGACCCGCTGCGGGGTCCCGAAGCCGGCCTTGGAAGCGAGGGCCTGGATCTCGACCAGCATCGGGCGCGTGCCTTCCATCAGCGCCGTTACCGCCGACCCCGATGCCCCGGTGCTCCGTCCGGCGAGAAAGGCCGCCGCCGGATTTGCGACCGGCTCGAGTCCCGCGCCGGTCATCCGGAATACACCGATCTCATCCACGGACCCGAACCGGTTCTTCACCGCGCGCAGGATCCGGTGATCGAGGGTTGCCTCCCCTTCGAAGTAGAGCACCGTGTCCACGATGTGCTCGAGCGTTTTCGGGCCGGCGATGCCCCCGCCCTTGGTTACATGTCCGACGAGCACCACGGCTGGTCCGGATTCCTTGGCGAAGCGCATCAGTCGCGCGGCGCACTCCCGCACCTGCCCGACGTTGCCGGGGGCCCCTTCCAGCTCTTCCGTGTACGTCGTCTGGACCGAGTCGAGCAAGAGGACGCTCGATTTCAGCTGGGCGGCGTGATGGAGAATCGATTCGAGCCGCGTCTCGCCGAGCACGTGAATGTTGCCGGCGTCTTCCTGCAGGCGATCGGCGCGGAGCCGGAGCTGATCGGGAGACTCTTCGCCCGAGACGTAGAGCGTGGAAACGCCCTGGCTTTCGAGTCGCGCCGCGCATTGCATGAGGAGCGTCGACTTGCCGATGCCGGGCTCGCCGCCGACGAGCGTGACCGATCCCGGAACGATCCCTCCGCCCAGGACGAAATCGAATTCGGCAAGACCGGTCGTCCATCGCGACGCGCTCGTCGCCTGCATTTCTGACAGACGTACGGGGTTTGCACCGGCGGGAGCGTTCCGGCCGCCAGGCCGTCCGGCCGTCCGGCCGACCGCTTCTTCGACCAGCGCATTCCACGCCCCGCACGCATCACACTTCCCGCCCCACTTCGGCTGATCGGCGCCGCACTCAGTGCAGCGAAACACCGATTTCCCCTTAGGCAAGGGCCGGAGCCTCGCGGGTCGAGTAGTTGTCGAAGCGCGTGTATTCCTTCTTGAAGAGCAGCTTCAGGTTTCCCGTCGGCCCGTTGCGCTGCTTGCCGACAATCACCTCGGCGATTCCCTCGATGCTCTCGTTCGTCTTGGGATCGACCGGCCCGTCGTAAAACTCCTGCCGGTAAATGAACAACACGACGTCGGCGTCCTGCTCGATCGCGCCCGATTCGCGCAGGTCGGAGAGCTGGGGCCGCCGGTGCTCGCCGCCGCGCTGCTCCGGCGCGCGCGACAGCTGCGACAGGGCCACCACCGGCACGTCGAGCTCCTTGGCGAGCGCCTTGAGCGAGCGGGAGATGTACGAAATCTCCTGCTGGCGGTTCTCGACGTCCCCCGGTCCCTGCATCAGCTGGAGGTAGTCCACGATCACGAGCGCAATATCGTGCTCGGCCTTCAACCGGCGTGCCTTTGAGCGCATGGCCAACGGCGTGAGCGCGGCCGAATCGTCGATCCAGATCGGCGCCGTGCCGAGCAGGCCCGCGGCGCGCGCCAGCTTGGGGTAGTCATCGTCGCGCAGCTGGCCCCGCCGGAGCCGCTGGGCGTCGACGAGGCCCTCCGAGCAGAGCAGTCGCTGGACGAGCTGATCCTTTGACATTTCGAGCGAGAAGACCGCGATCGGCGTGTTGTGCTCGATCGCGGCATGCTGGACGATGTTGAGCGCGAGCGCCGTCTTTCCCATGGAGGGGCGCGCCGCCAGGATCACGAGGTCGGAACGCTGGAACCCGGCGGTGAGCCGGTCCAGATCCAGGAACCCGCTGGGCACGCCGGTAACGGAGCCCGCGCCCGACTGGAGCTGCTCGATCCGCTCCATCGTGGGCCAGATCAGCTCCTTGATCCGGATGAATTCCTCGGCGCGCCGGAACTGCGCCACCTGGAAGATCCGGTGCTCGGCGTTGTCGAGCACTTCACCCGCGGTGCCGTGTCCTTCGTAGACGTCCTGAATGATTCCGGTCGACGCTTCCACCAGACGGCGCAGCACGGCCTTGTCGCGCACGATCTTGGCGTGATAATCGATGTTCGCGGCCGTGGGGACGACGTCGATCAGCGCCGCGATGTACTCCATCCCGCCGGCGCGATCGAGATCGGCCCGGCGGCTCAGCTCGTCGCGCAGGGTGACCGGATCGATGACGTCGCCGCGCTCGGTCAGTGAGAGCATCGACCGGAACAGCAGGCGATGGCTCTCCTTGTAGAACATCGTGTCGTCCAGGATCTCGGCCGCCTTGAGCGCCGCATCCTGATCGAGCATCATCGCCCCCAACACCGCCTGCTCCGCCTCGTTGCTCCAGGGCGTCTGGCGGCCCGCGAACTCAGCCTTCGAGGAGGCGAGCGGCGATACGGACGTCATCCCAGGTTGGTCTCTTCCAGTTGGGGTTACGCAGCAGCGCCGCCGGATGGTAGGTCACGACCAGCGGAATACCGCGGAAGCGGTGGACATGATTGCGCAGCGCGCCCAGCGACTGCTTGGTGTCGAGCAGCGACTGCGCCGCCGTGCTGCCCATTGCCAGTATGACTTTGGGATTCACGAGCTCGATCTGCCGGTACAAGAACGGCAGGCAGGCCGCGATTTCGTCGAACTGCGGTTGCCGGTTCTCGGGGGGCCGGCACTTTACGATGTTGCAGATGAACACCTGCTCGCGCGGCAGATCGATCGCGGCGAGGATCTTGGTGAGCAGCTCCCCCGCCCGGCCGACGAACGGCCGTCCCGTCTCGTCTTCGGTTCGTCCCGGCCCCTCGCCAACGACCACCAGCCGCGCCGTCGCCGCGCCCTCTCCGGGCACCGTCTTCGTGCGGGTGTCACACAAGCCGCACTTGTGACAGGCGTCGATGAGCGTCGCGACGTCCTGGAGACTGGCCGCGCGTTGGATCGGATCAGTCGAGAAGAGATCCGCGCTGGGGGGATCGAACGAAACCCCGGGAGCAGGGAGCGGGGAGCCGGGAGCAGCCTGCTCGGCCGTGGGAAGCCCAGGGGCCGGAGAGACGGCGCCCTGCTCCCGGCTCCCTGCTCCCTGCTCGGCGAGGATCACCGAATCCCCACCGAGCATCCGTTGCTGTTTGAGATATTCGATTGCGAGAGCCCGTGAATCGGTCAAAGCGCCTCTTCGACAACGTCGAGAATTCGTTCGGCCACGTCGCGTTTGGGCAGCACCGGCAAGTCGACTTTCGTGCCGTTGCGCCCCAGAATCGTCACGCGATTGGTCGTGACCTCGAATCCGGCGCCGGGCTCAGTGGCGTCATTCAGGATCACGTAGTCAAGCGCCTTATTCTGCATCTTGGCCCGCGCCTTCGCGAGTCCATTGCCGGTTTCGAGTGCGAACCCGACGACGAGCATCCCCTTGCGCCGCTCGAGTGAGCCGAGTATGTCGGGCGTCGCTTCGAGCGTGACGGTGAACGGACCGTCGGTGCGTGGCCGCTTCTGCTCCGCCGGATCTTTGGGCCGATAATCCGCCGGCGCGGCGCTCATGATGAGCGCATCGGCGCCGGCGACGAGCGCCTGAAGGGCGCGCTGCATGTCCTCGGTCGTCTCGATGCGCTTCGTCGGCACGCCCGGGGGCGGCGTGAGCTCGGTCGGTCCCGTGACGAGCACGACGTTCGCGCCGCGCGCCCGCGCCGCAGCCGCCAGCGCGAACCCCATGCGGCCGCTCGACGGATTCGTGATCACACGGACCGGATCGAGATGCTCGCGCGTCGGCCCCGCCGAGACGATCACCTTCT
>DASTDR010000003.1:0-2223 GCA_035710265.1 Gemmatimonadales bacterium
GGCAGCCGGCAGATGGCGTCGAACAGCGCCGAGCCGAGGGCGTCGTAGAAATACCGCGACGGGAGCTGGCGGGGCGTCTGCTGGAGGTAGAAGCCGACATCGGCCGCGAACCCTTCGCGGGTGTACGGCGAGGCGACGTGAAGGTCGGTGGACCTCACCGCCCCTCCACGCACCGGAAGGTCGCGTAGACGTACGGATAGCGCGGACGGAACCAGTTGCGGAATCCGCGCCGGACGAGCGCTCTCGAGGTCATCGGTGAGGCGCCCTTCATGACGAAATGATCGCCGTCGAAGAAATCCGCCGAGTATTCCGGATAGGACGGCAGCGGCGTGAATCCCTCGAACGGGCCAAAGAGCGTGGAGGTCCACTCCCACCCGTTGCCGACCAGGTCGTGCACGCCGAACGCGCTCGCACTCCCGGGACGTACGCCGACGGGCTCTGGATCCCACCGCTCGAAGTCGAAGTTGCCGGGCGCGCGTCCATTCATCGACTGTCCCCAGGGGAAGAGCCGCTCGGCGCCGCCGGGGGTGCCGAACGCCGCGCGGTGATACTCCGCTTCGGACGGCAGTCGGAGCCCGCGCCACGTCGCGAACGCGCTGGCCTCCGCCCACGTCACGTACACGGGCCACGCCTCGGGCAGCGGCACGCGCTCGAACATCGCCCGGTACCACCATCGCCCCTGGTCACGCGCCCAGAAGTGGGGATGCGTCACGCTCTCCGACAGGACCCACGACCAGTCTTCCGGCCGCCACCATCTCGCGTCCCGGTACCCGCCGGCGTCCACAAACTCCAGGAACTGCGCGTTGGTGATGTTGTGAACGTCGATCGCGAATGCATCGACCTCGACCTCGTGCGGCGGCCGCTCGTTGTCCCAGGCAAAGGGCTCGTCGGCGCCTGTGCCAAGCGTGGCCGTGCCCGCGGGAATACGGACGCGGGACGACACATCAGAGGGGATGGCGCCTGCGGGGCCGGTGTCGTAGCCGGACGGCGGGCGCTTTCGCGCGTACGGAACCTGATGCCAGATGTAGGCGAGCGTCTCCTGGTGCATCTCCTCGTGCTCGAGGATGGTCCCGAGCGCCTCGACGGGATCGAGCGCCGACCGACGTCCGCCATCGAGATCCGCTTCGCCGATCGCCTTCTCGATCAGGCGGTCGGCCTCCTCGCCGTATTCGCGTACCACACGCCTCGACGGCCATGCGGGGTTCCCGCGGGCGACGGCAGTGGCTTCGGTCTCGGGGTCGATGCCGCGCGCGAAGATCGTTTCGAGGTGGGGGTCGATCCCGGGCCATCCCAGCGCCTTCCTGACGAAGGTATTCACGGCGAAGACGGGGATGTGCCCTTCGTAGAAGACAACGGGGTTGCGAAGCGCGATGGGACGCTCGTAATACACCGAGTCGTCCAGGACGTCGAACAGGGCGCGCGTGCGGCGCCGGTTCGAAGAGAAACGATCGAGCGCGGCGGCTCGATCGAAGACCTTCGTGGACGGCTCAGGCAGCGGCATGTTTGGGAGACGCAAACTCAGAGCTTACCTTGACTCGAGCGAATTGTGAGCAGTACGCTGACTCGTACGTAGTGTCCGGCTTAGCCGGACCCCGGCTGCCCGTGATCATCACCCTCAACGGCGAACGCTTCGAGCTCGACCAGCCGATGTCAGTGACGGCCCTGCTGGCGAGGCTCGAGATCGACCCGCGCCGGGTTGCCGTGGAGCACAATCTCGCGATCGTGAAGCGCCAGACCTATCCCGAGGTGCTCATCGGCGAGGGTGATACGGTCGAGATCGTAAACTTTGTCGGCGGGGGGTAGACGTACGTAGTGTCCGGCTTCAGCCGGATAGTCGCAGCCCGTAGAGGCGGGTCTTTAGACCCGCCCGGGAGTCGGGAATTGACAGACACGCCCTTCGTAATCGCCGGCCGGACGTTCCAGTCGCGCTTGATCGTCGGCACCGGCAAGTATTCCTCGCACCGGGTAATGGCCCAGGCGCACGAGGCGTCTGGCGCCGACATGGTCACCGTCGCCGTTCGCCGCGTGAACATCTCGGATCGATCGAAGGAGTCGCTGCTCGACTACATCGACCTCGACCGGATGTTCATCCTGCCGAACACGGCCGGGTGCTACACGGCCGAGGACGCGATTCGAACCGCGCGCCTCGGGCGGGAGGCGGGGCTGTCGCACTGGGTCAAGCTCGAGGTCATCGGCGACGAGCGCACGCTCTTCCCCGACAAC
>DASTDR010000004.1:0-4250 GCA_035710265.1 Gemmatimonadales bacterium
TGACCATCGAGTCGGCCTCCGACGCGAACGCGCGCGCGGGAGACCGATGATGCGCGGGCTGGCCCGCAACCTCGCCCTGGCACTCCTGGCTGCGGCCGCGCTGCCATCGCCGGCGTCGGCCGACGTCTTCCGGCCGGCCTACCTCGAGCTGAAGCAGAAGAGCGCCGACACCTACGACGTGCTGTGGAAGGTGCCCGCCGTGGGCGAGTCGATGCGGCTCGCCATCCACGTGCGCTTTCCGGAGGGCACGGTCCAGGTCACCGAACCAAGGGGAGTCTTCTCGATTGACGCGCTCATCGAACGCTGGACGATTCGCCGACCGGGCGGCCTGGCCGGCGGCGAGATTCGCATCGAGGGGCTTCCGGGCAGCGTCACCGACGTGCTCGCGCGGGTGGAGCGCGAGGACGGCACGACACAGGTGGCGCGCCTCATCCCGTCGCGCCCGCGCTTCGTCGTGGAGTCGCCTCAGGACGAAAGCGGTGTGGCGCGCACTTACCTCGTGCTGGGCGTGCGCCACATCCTCGGTGGCGTCGACCACCTGTTGTTCGTCCTCGCCCTGATTCTGATCGTCGACAGCCGGCGCCGCCTGCTCGTGACGATCACGGCCTTCACCCTGGCGCACAGCATCACGCTGGCGATGGCGACCCTCGGCGTGGTCCATGTGCCGCAGGCGCCAGTCGAGGCGGCCATCGCCCTGAGCATCGTGTTCGTCGCGGCGGAGATCGTGCATGGCCTGCAGGGCCGCCCGGGTCTGACGGCACGCGCCCCGTGGGTGGTGTCGTTCTCGTTCGGCCTCCTGCACGGGCTCGGGTTCGCCGGAGCGCTGGCGGAAGTGGGTCTGCCCGAGCGCGCGATTCGTCTCGCGCTGCTGTTCTTCAACGTCGGCATCGAGCTGGGACAGGTTCTGTTTGTCGGCGGCGTGTGGGCGGTGCTGCTGGTGCATCGACCGGAGCGGACCTGGCCACGATGGGTACAGGCCGTGCCGGCCTACGCGATCGGCGCGATGGCGATGTTCTGGGTCATCGAACGCACGCTCGCATTCATGAGGTAGTTCACTCACCGTCGATTCGCCGATTCGACAGACGCCGCACGCGTGAAGCCCAGCAGGCCGGACAGTGTGTTTCCGTTCATCAACTCGTTCGCGCCGAGTGTCAGTCCGAAGCCGGGACCGAAATAGATGAGCGCGCAGACAGTCACACCGAGCGGGTTGCTCCCCGGGAAGACCAGACAGAGCCACGTCGCGAGGGCGGAGACGACGGTCGCGACGACGAGTTCGAGTGCGTTGGCCAGGCCCTGCGAGTCCGCAGCCAGCCGGTTGAATCCGAACGCCAGGAGGCTGAGCGCGCTTCCCAGGAAGACATCCCGCCACGACGGGCCGAGCATGACGCCGAACCCCACCGCGCACAAGGCAAAGCCCACGGCGTCAAGCCAGGGTGGGTACCGCGAAACGTCGCCTTCGAGTGCGCGAAGGCGGTCCCACCCGACACGGGCCGTTATGGCGCCAGACGACACCTGCCCGGCCAACTCGGTGATTTGGGCCAGCTTGGTCAGGTCGTAGTTTCCGGCGCTCGGGACAGTGACGTGTAAGCGCTGGCGATTTTCGTCGGTCCAGATGATCGACAGGACCTGAGTCGGGGTGGCCTGGAAATCGCCGCGAACGTGGAGCGCCCGAGCGACGCGGGCCAGCAACGACTCCATCGAGCGCGAGGACACGCCATAGCGCTGCAGGGCCGCAGCCAGCGTGTTGAGAAACTGACCGGCGCGATCGAAATCGTCGTCGTTCACGGAGCGATCTCCCGGTCCCTGCGGTAGCGGAATCGCGCCGCCGCTCACAGCGCGTTCTTGGCGTATCGCGCGAGCCAGCGCGTGAGCCAGCCGGCCTCGAAGCCGTGCGTGAGTGACCACGCGAAAGACCGACCCAGGAGGTAAATAGGGATGTCGACGAAGGACGCGCCGCCCGATTTCGATGCGGCCAAGGCCGAAGCCTTTGCTGAACGTCTACTGACGGCGCTGAACCATGGCGCTTTGTGTTTGACGCTGTCGATCGGGCATCGTACGGGGTTGTTGGACGTCATGAGCGGAATGCCCCCGGCGGCCTCGGACGAGATCGCTGAAGAAGGCAGCTCTCGACGAGCGCTACGTCCGCGGTGGCTCAGCGCGATGGCAACGGCCGGGGTCGTTGCCTTCGATCCGGCGACCAAGAAGTTCTCCCTACCCGCGGAGCATGCGGCTTTCCTGACGCGAGCCGCCGGCTCCGATAACATGGCCGTCTATTCCCAATACGTTCCGGTGCTCACCACCGTGGAGGAAGACATCATCGATTCGTTCCGAAACGGTGGCGGGGTTCCCTATTCCCGGTACTCGCGATTCCACGAGGTCATGGCGGAGGACAGCGCCCAGTCGGTTTTTGTTCTTCCTCGAGTCCACACATCCTGCCGCTCGTGCCGGGTTTGACCGAGCGCCTCTCGAAGGGGATCCGCGTGCTCGATGCGGGATGCGGACGGGGCAGCGCTCTGAACAAGATGGCGGCACTCTATCCCCGTAGCCGCTTCGTCGGAATGGATCTCTCGGAGGAGGCCATTCAGTTCGCGCGACGGGAAGCGAGGGAAGCCGGCCTGGACAACGTCGAGTTCCTTGCGGCCGATCTGAGCGACTTCGACGAGAGCGCCGAGCCCGAGTCTTTCGACTTCATCACGACCTTCGATGCGATCCATGATCAGGCGCGGCCGCTGCGGGTCCTCGAGGGCATCCAACGGGCTTTGAAGTCCGATGGTGTGTACCTGATGCAGGACATCAACGGAACGAGCCGGCTCGAGAAGGATCTCGAGCATCCGGCGGGTACGTTCCTGTACGCGGCGTCGCTCATGCACTGCATGACGGTATCGCTGGCACAGGGCGGCGAAGGTCTCGGCACGATGTGGGGTGAGGAGAAGACGCGGGAGTATCTGCTGGCTAGAATCCGAAACGGTCACCCAGTGTGGCGCTCCGCTCCCTACTGGAAGCGTTGTTTCGAAAGGTTGCCGTCCGGCGGGCCGCCGAAGCTAGCGGTTGTTGCCGTACACTTTGTCCCAGCTCCCCTGGACCTTCCCTCCGAGGTGTTCCGTCGGCATCCGGCGATCCCGTCAGATCCCAGACTTGTGCCACGTCGCCCGAGCGGCCCTGAGAAGGTCGCCGGCGGGTGGTCCTCGAGGACGGATTTCGTCCTCAACCGGCATGGGCCGCGTCGCCGCTCACGCCGGCTTTCCACCTCAGGCCCTCGCCTGCCCGCCCGCTTACCGGCCCCGCAATCCCCGCGCCACCTCCCTCTATCAACTCCTCGATACCTACTTCGAGACTCTCAAACGCCTGTGGGAAGAGCGATTCGAGCGACGATACGGCTTCTGGAAAACTTACTGGGATTGCGCGGTCTTCTCTTACCTGGATTGCGGACTCTTCGAATCCGGTTTCGCCCGCGTCGTTTGTCCAGAGTGCCGCTTTGAGTTTCTCGTCGCTTTCTCCTGTAAGGGCCGCGGGCTCTGCCCTTCCTGTGGAGCCAAGCGGGCGGCGATTTTCTCCCAGTTGCTCCATAGCAAGATTCTTGCGGACGTCCCGCACGCCCAATGGGTTTTCACTTTACCGAAGATGCTCAGTGAAGTGGACCCCATTTTTTGGACCACGGGTTAAGGTGGAGGCGGGAGCCTGCTCCTTCAACCACGGGGGGAAGAAGAATGAAGGGGAAACACACGAAACACAGTCCTGGGTTCAAGGCGAAGGTTGCCTTGGCGGCAATCCGGGAGCAGGAGACGGTAGCGGAGCTTTCTCGGCGTCACAAAGTCCACGCGAACCAGATTCTACAAGTGGAAGCGTCAGCTATTGGAGAATCTGGAGCGGGCCTTCGAATCGGAGACGTGTGGCGGGGCCAATGGCTCGGAGCGGGAGGCCGAGCTACTGCAGAAGATCGGGGAGCTGACGGTGGAGCGAGATTTTTTTATCGCGCGGGCTCGGTCGATTGAAGTGAAACAGCGTCGGACGATGGTCGAGCCCGACATCGGGATTTCGATGCGCCGTCAGTGCGAGCTGCTGGGTGTGAACCGGTCGAGCCTTTATTACCAGCCGATAGAGCCCGACGCGGAGGAGCTCGCCTTGATGCGGCGGATCGACGAGCTGCATTTGAAGCATCCGTGGTTCGGGAGCCGGATGATGACGCGGATGCTGAAGCGAGAAGGTTTTGAGGTGAACCGCAAGCGGGTGCAACGGCTGATGCGACAGAT
>DASTDR010000005.1:0-4702 GCA_035710265.1 Gemmatimonadales bacterium
GATGAAGGTGTGCAGGCGCGGGCTCTTCGCGACGCGCACCGCGTCCCCGCAGCGCCGCACGTCCTTCTCGTTGGCGCGGGCAAGTCCGCACACCGTGCTGTCCTTGATGGCGCGCGCAACCGCCTGCACCGCATCGAAATCTCCGTCGCTGGAGGCCGGGAAGCCGGCCTCGATCACGTCCACGCGCATGCGTTCGAGCTGGCGCGCGATGCGCAGCTTCTCTTCTTTCGTCATCGCCGCGCCCGGGCTCTGCTCCCCGTCACGCATCGTGGTGTCGAATATGATCAGTTTTTCCTTCGCCATGGATGTCTCCAGGATTGCCGCGGCGCCCGACCGGCCTGGCAGCCGGAGAACGCGCGTGCTCTATAAGTTTCCCGCCGCGGCGCTCGCCGCGCGGGCCAAAACATCAGATTGTGGGGAAAGTGTATGTGCGCCTAGGGGCGCAGCAGCAGGCCGGCCAGCAGAAGGCTGGCAGGAATGGAAAGCTCGATGGCCTGGATTTCGCGATGCATGATGCGGAACTATAACGGTTTTCCCGCGGGGAGGCAAACTGGCGGCTCCCGCCTTATGCGGCCGGTGGCGATGTGCGATCTCCCGCCCTCGCCTTGAACGCATCGTAGATCCAGATCACATAGCCGGAACAACCGTACGCCATGAACAGGAGAAACAGCATCTCCGGCAGCGTGCTGGAGAGCATGAACAGCGCCACCATCCCGAAAGTGATGCCGACTACGACCGAGAATGGCACACTTTTCCTCAGGTTGATGTCCTTTCCGCTGTAGAACTTGCAGTTGCTCACCATGGTGAGTCCGGCGAACACGGTCAACCCCCACGCGAACCACTTCACGTCCGCTCCCTTGATCTGGTACTCGTTCAGCGCCCACACCAGGCCGGCGACGACACACGCCGCAGCGGGGCTCGGCAGGCCCTGGAAGAAACGCTTGTCGGCAATATCGAGCGTCGTATTGAAACGCGCGAGCCTCAACGCCGCGCACGCGCAATAGATGAAGGCGGCGATCCAGCCGAGCTTGGTGGAAAGCCACGGCCCGAGCAGCGCCACGGTCGTCACGCCGGCAAAATCCTTGAGTGCCCACACGTACACCACCAGGGCCGGCGCCACGCCGAACGACACCATGTCCGACAGGCTGTCGAGTTCCGCGCCGAAGGCACTCTGGGTGCGCGTCAGGCGGGCGATGCGCCCGTCGAGACCGTCCAGCACCATCGCCACGAAGATCGCAATGGCCGCCTGCTCGAAACGGCCTTCCATCGCCTGGACGATGGCATAGAAGCCGGCGAACAGCGCGGCGATCGTGAAAAGGTTGGGCAGCCAGTAAATCCCGCGCCGGGCGAAACGCGACCGGATGAACAATTTGTGCTCGCGCGGCTCGTACATGCTCATCCCCCGTGGGTCGTCAGCCGTGGGTCGTGAAAACAGCGGAAGGGATAATGCGATTCACGAATCACGATTCCCGAATCACGCCTTTACTCGCTACGGCAGCGTGGCGAGTATCGATTCGGTTGCGTAAACCTTGTCGCCCATGGAAGCGACCGGTCGCGATTCGGGCGGCAGGTAAACGTCCACGCGCGAGCCGAAGCGGATGAAGCCGTAGCGCTCACCGCGCGCAAGCCAGCGTCCGGGACTGACATAACACAGGATGCGGCGGGCGATGAGTCCTGCGATCTGCACGCAGGTCACATCCGCCCCGCCCGGCGTCCTGATCCACAGCGCGGCGCGCTCGTTCTCGAGAGAGGACTTGGACAGGGCGGCATTGAAGAAACTGCCGCGGTGGTACCAGGCGTCGCGAATCTCGCCATCCACCGGGCTGCGGTTGGAATGGACGTTGAACACGTTCATGAACACGCTCATCTTGAGCGCGTCGCGCTCGAGGTAAGGATCGCGCGTGCGCTCGACTGCGACGATGCGGCCATCGGCCGGCGACAGCACCGCTTTCAATGCCTGCGGAATCACGCGCGGCGGATCGCGGAAGAACTGCACCATGAAGGCGGCGATCAGCCACAGCGGCGCGGCCCAGCCCGCGCCGGCGAACCAGTGCACGCCCGCTGCGGCGGCCGTCACCGCCGCGATGAACGGCCAGCCCTCCTTCGCGATAATCGGATGCGGGTAGGCGCTCACGCCGGCAAGCGCGCCAGCCATGGTTTTTAACTCATCGCTCATCAATTATGGCCCATCATCAGTTTTTCGACTGGTCCACCAGCCGGTTCTTCCTGATCCACGGCATCATGTCGCGCAGCTTGGCACCCACCGTCTCGACCGAGTGCGCCTGGCCGATGCGGCGCATGGCCTTCAGTGTGGGCGCGCCGGCCCGGTTCTCCAGGATGAACTCTTTCGCGAACTGCCCGGTCTGGATCTCCTGCAGGATCTTCTTCATCTCTGCGCGCGTCTGCTCGTTGATGATACGGGGGCCGCGCGTGAAGTCGCCGTACTCGGCCGTGTTCGACACCGAGTAGCGCATGTTGGCAATGCCGCCCTCGTAGATGAGATCCACGATCAGCTTGACCTCGTGGAGGCACTCGAAATAGGCCATCTCCGGCGCATAGCCGGCCTCGATCAGCGTATC
Organism: Gemmatimonadales bacterium; assembly: GCA_035710265.1. Classification (GTDB taxonomy): domain Bacteria; phylum Gemmatimonadota; class Gemmatimonadetes; order Gemmatimonadales; family GWC2-71-9; genus 20CM-2-65-7. The sequence goes on from DASTDR010000005.1 coordinate 2,580, forward strand.
GTAGCCGGCCTGTATCAGCGCCGTCAGGCCGCCGCACAGCACGACCTGCTCGCCGAAAAGATCGGTCTCGCATTCTTCGCGGAACGTGGTCTCGATCACGCCCGCGCGCGCGGCGCCGATGGCCGCCGCATAGGACAACGCGATGTCGCGGGCCTTCTTGGACGGGTTCTGCGCCACCGCAATCAGCGACGGTACGCCGCCGCCCTGGGTGTAGGTCGAGCGCACCAGGTGCCCGGGACCCTTGGGCGCGATCATGATGACGTCGAGGTCGGCGCGCGGCTCGATCTGCTTGAAGTGAATGTTGAAACCGTGGGCAAACGCGAGCGTCGCGCCCTTCTTGATGTTGGGCTCGATTTCGTCGTGATAGACCTGCGCGTGGTGCTCGTCGGGCAGGAGGATCATCACGATGTCGGCGGACTTCACGGCGTCGCCCACGCTTTTCACCGCGATGCCCGCGTTCTTCGCCTTGTTCCAGGATGCGCCGCCCTTGCGCAGGCCCACGGTCACCCTGACCCCGGAATCCTTCAGGTTGTTCGCGTGCGCATGTCCCTGCGAGCCGTAGCCGATGATGGCCACGTGCTTGCGCTTGATGAGCGAGAGATCGGCATCCTTGTCGTAATAGATCTTCATTGCTTTCCCTTCTGTTGGATATCGAGAGGCGATGGACGGGGGATGAAAGGCGTCAAACCGAGCAGCGCTCCCGCCCCTCCCGTCTCCCCCTTCCCTGTCTAGACTCTGAGTACCCGGTCGCCGCGGCCGATGCCGGAGGCGCCGGTACGCACCGTTTCGAGTATCGCGCCGCGGTCTATCGCCTTGAGAAAAGCGTCGAGCTTGGCGCCGGTGCCCGTCAACTCGATGGTGTAGTCCTTGTCGGTCACGTCGATGATGCGGCCGCGGAAGATGTCGACCATGCGCTTCATCTCCTCGCGATCCTTGCCCACCGCGCGCACCTTGACCAGCATCAACTCGCGCTCGATATGATCGCCGTCGGACAGATCGACCAGCTTCACCACGTCCACCAGCTTGTTCAGCTGCTTGGTGATCTGCTCGATCACCTCGTCCGAACCGGCGGTGACGATGGTCATGCGCGAGAGCGTCGAGTCTTCGGTGGGCGCGACGGTAAGCGACTCGATGTTGTAGCCGCGAGCGGAAAACAATCCGGCTACGCGCGACAGCGCACCCGATTCGTTCTCGAGCAGCACGGAGATAATGTGCCTCATACCAGGATCATCTCCGACAGGCCCTTGCCGCCCGGCACCATCGGAAACACGTTCTCGGTCTGGTCCGTGATGAAGTCCATGAACACGAGGTCGTCCTTGCGCGAGAACGCCTCCTTCAGCGCGGGTTCCACGTCCGCCGGCTTCTCGACCTTCACGCCGACATGTCCGTAGGCCTCCGCCAGCTTCACGAAATCCGGCAGCGCGTCCATGTACGATTCGGCATAGCGGTTGCCGTGGAAAAACTCCTGCCACTGCCGCACCATCCCCATGTACTTGTTGTTGAGATTGACCACCTTGATGGGCAGCCGGTACTGCCGGCAGGTGGAGAGCTCCTGGATGCACATCTGGATGCTCGCCTCGCCGGTGACGCACGCCACCGGCGACCCGGGGTGCGCGAGCTGCACGCCCATCGCGGCGGGAAGTCCGAATCCCATGGTGCCGAGCCCGCCGGAATTGATCCAGCGCCGCGGCTTGTCGAACTTGTAGAACTGCGCCGCCCACATCTGGTGCTGGCCGACGTCGGATGTGACGAAGGCATCGCCCCGGGTGATCTCGTAGAGCTTCTCGATCACGTACTGGGGCTTGATGAGGGAACTCGAGCGGTCGTACTTGAGGCAGTCGCGCGAGCGCCATTCCCCGATCTGCGCCCACCAGTCCCTGAGCGCGTCCTGATCGGGCTTGTCCCGGGAAGCCTCGAGCTGCTTGATCAGCTCGCGCAGCACCTCGCGCACGTTGCCGACGATGGGGATGTCCACTTTCACCCGCTTGGAGATGGACGACGGATCGATGTCGACGTGAATGATGGTGCGCTGCGCGTTATAGAAGTGCTCGGGATTGCCGATCACGCGGTCGTCGAAGCGGGCACCGATAGCGAGCAGCACGTCGCAGTGCTGCATCGACATG
>DASTDR010000006.1:0-7110 GCA_035710265.1 Gemmatimonadales bacterium
CGGCTGGATTTCGCGGAGCGGCTGCTCGCGCAAAAGCGCGAGCGCTCATTGCCAGGAGCATAGATGGGCCTCATCGATCGTCTATCCACGCTGATCCGGTCGAACATCAACGACCTGATTTCGCGCGCGGAGAACCCGCAAAAGGTTCTCGAGCAGCTGATCATCGACATGCGGAGCCAGCTCGCGAAAGCGAAGCAGCAAGTGGCGTCCGCGATTGCCGATGAGAAGCGCCTGTCGGCCCAGGCCGAGCAGGAGAAGAAGCTCTCCGAGGACTGGGAGAAGCGGGCCGTGCTGGCGGTGCAGGAAGGGCGCGATGATCTCGCCAAGCAGGCGTTGCTGCGCTACAACGAGCACGTGCAGAACGCCGTGCAGCTCCAGGAAACGTGGATCAAGCATCGCGAAGAGACCGACAAGCTCAAGAACTCGCTGCGCTCGCTCAACGACAAGATCGAAGAGGCCAAGCGCAAGAAGAACATCCTGATCGCGCGCCAGAAACGGGCCGAAGCCCACAAGCGCATTCAGGAGACGATGGGCCAGATCTCCGACAAGAGCGCGTTCGAGACGTTCGAGCGCATGGCGGAGCAGATCGAGCACGAAGAGCGCAAGCTCATCGCCGCGGCGGAGGTCAACGAAGAGCTCTCGGGCGATTCGCTCATCAAGCAGTTCCAGGGTCTCGAGGTGAAGGCCGACGCCGATCAGCAGCTGATCGCGCTCAAGCAGAAAATGGGATTGCTGCCCGGTGGTCCGAAGGAGCAGGCGCGCGCGCTCGGCAAAGGCGCCAAGGACGCCGAGCTGCTCGAGGATGACGACGCGGAGCAGAAGAGCTGAACGGATCCGAGTCGAATACTCCCGGCCGGTTGTCGAGCGCCACGTTTGTGGCGCTCTTTGTTGCGGCCCTGATCGTCTGGTTCATCATTCGGGTCGTCGAAGTCCTGCTGCTCGTCTTCCTCGCGATCCTGCTCGGCGTCTATCTCTCGGCCATCACCGATTGGCTGGAGCGACGCTTCGGATTGCGCCGCTGGCTCGGCCTCACGATCGCGGTGGTCGTCACGCTGGCCGGAGTGGCCGGCATCGGGGTGCTGCTGGTTCCTCCGGTCGTCGATCAGACCCAGGCGCTGGTCGGCGGCTTACCGCAGACGCTCACCAACATTCAGGACGTGCTGGCGCGCTGGGCTCGGCAGTATCCCGCGCTCGCGCGCACGGAACTGGCCAATCCATCGTCCGGTCTGGTCGCAGGTCTGATCGCGGATGCGATGGGCTTCATCCGGGGATCGTTCATCGGATACGTCCGCGGCGGCGGCAAGGTCTTCATCGAGGGTGCGTCGGTGCTGGTGATGGCGCTGTATCTGGCGCGGCAGCCACGGCTCTACAGCACCGGGCTGATCTCGTTGTTCTCCCCGCACTATCGCGCCATTGCCGCGCGGATCTCGCAGGATGTGAGCGTGACGCTGAAGGCGTGGGTCGTTGGGCAGCTGCTCGCGATGGCGGTGCTGGCATTGCTGACCGCCCTCGGGCTCCTGGCTCTCGGCGTCCCCTACTGGCTGGCGTTCGGCATCTTCACCGGGCTCGTGGCGATCGTGCCGTTCTTCGGTACCCTGGTGTCGACGCTGCTGCCGGCGTTGTTCGTCGTCGCGTCGGGCGACTGGGTCAAAGTGCTGCTCGTGATTATCCTGGGGATCGTCGTGCACGTGTTCGAAGCGAATGTCGTCGTGCCGCGCATCATGCAGCACAAGGTCGATCTGCCGCCCGTGCTCACGATCTCGAGCGTGCTCATCATGGGGACCCTGCTCGGGCCGATCGGGCTGATCGTCGCGGTGCCGTTCCTGTGCGTCGTGATGGTGTTGGTGCGCCACATCGTCCATCGCGAGATCTATGGCGAGGTCACGGCCGAGCTGGCCGTGCTGCGTCCGACGGAATCCTGGACCGGCGTCGAGCGCCGGAAGGTGGCCACTCCCGTTTCATGACTACGTCTCAACATCGGTTTCTGATCATCGCGGACGGCGAATTCGGTCCGCTCAGCTCCAAGACCGCCAATTCGTGCATCCGCTACTTCCCCGAGCGCATCGTCGCCGTCCTCGACCGCTCGCAGGCGGGGAAGACGGTGCAGGACGTACTCGGGTTCGGCGGGAAGATTCCCATCGTCGCCGACTTCGAGCGCGGGATTGCGCAGGGTCAGGGCGCGACGGCCGTGCTCATCGGCATCGCGCCGGCGGGCGGCAAGCTGCCCGACGAATGGAAAGGCTGGCTGCGGTCGGCAATCGACAAGAAGCTCGAAATCTGGAGCGGCCTGCACACGTTCATCGGTGACGACCCCGAGCTGGGACCGCTCGCCAAAGCGCGGGGCGTGCGCATTCTCGACGCGCGCCGGCCGCCGCCCCATCTGCCGATCGCCGACGGCCGCGCGGCCGAGGTCGACGCTTTGGTCATCCTCGCGGTGGGCTCGGACTGCAACGTCGGCAAGATGACGGCGCAGCTCCAGCTGCGCGACGAGCTCGTGAAGCGAGGGCACCGCACCAGCTTCGTCGCCACGGGACAGACCGGAATCTTCATCGAAGGCTGGGGCATCGCGGTGGACGCCGTCGTCGCCGATTTCGTCGCCGGTGCCGCCGAGCAGCTCGTGCTGCAGGGCGCGAAGGACAACGACATCGTCCTGGTGGAAGGGCAGGGGAGCCTCATTCATCCGGGGTACTCGGGCGTCACGCTCGGCCTGCTGCACGGGTCGTGTCCCGACGCGCTGATTCTGTGTCATCAAGTGACGCGCACGCACATCGGGGATTATCACGGCCGCGAGCCGTGGGTGCCGATTCCCCCGTACAACGAGTTGATCGAGATCTACGAGCGCGCGGCGGCGCCGGTGCATCCGACGAAGACGATCGGGATCTGTCTCAACACCTACGACATGGACGAAGCAGCGGCGCGCGAGGCGTGCGCCCGCGCGGCCGAAGAGACGGGATTGCCGGCGACCGATCCGGTGCGGTTCGAATCCGATTCGTTGGTGGACGCGATCGTCGGAGCGCGCGCGACGATTTGATCTGCCCGGCGGCGAATCGGTACCACCCGCCGCCGCCGACCGTCCTATCCTGCCGCAATGCGATTCTTCCATTGCGTGCTCGCCGAGTGTGCGCTCGTCGCCCCACGCTTCGCTCGGACCCGGCTCGGCATCGGACTCCTCACACTCGGCGTCGTGCTCGTCTGGTTATGCGCACGCGGTCTCGATTCACTCACCACGGTACTGCTGGCCGGTTCGCTGGGCGCCATTCTCGGCGCCGCTGGTGTTGCCGGAAGTGATAATGAGCGCCGGGCGCTGACCATCGCGCTCAGCCACCCCACCATACCACTTGCGATCGCCACCGGTCGTTGGATTGCATTGGTGGCTCCGGCGGCAGTGCTCGTGGTCGCGGTGACGGCGGCAGTTGCCTGGACTCCGGAGTTCGCGCTGGCGGGTATTCTCGCAGCGGCTGCCGTCGGGAGTTGTGCGCTCGCGCTGGTGCTTCCGCTGGGCCATGGCGCCGCCCTCGGTCTCTTCCTTCTTATGGCGCTGGCCGGGTCGATTGCTCCCGAACGTCTCGTGGCGCTCGCGCACCCGGGATTGGTTCAGCTCGTGGCGGCAAGCGCGCTGGAGCTGGGCCCCGCGCTCTGGCATTACCGCGACATTGCGACAGGCGCCTGGGGTGCGGTTGCCCACTCGCTCGCCTGGAGCGGGCTCGGCATTCTCCTCGCGAGCGCGGTCATCGCGCGGCGCCGAGTGCTGCACTCATGACCGACGACTGATGACCGACTACGCCCTCACTCTGTACGACGTCGCGGTGCGCGGGCTGCGCGGCGTATCGCTCGCGCTTCTCCCCGGTGAGATCGCGGGAGTCGTGGGGCCCGCCGGCGCGGGCAAGAGCACCTTGCTGCAGGTGGCGGCGGGGTGCCTGCGTCCCGCCAGAGGGGAAGCGTGGGTCTGGGGTGCTCGGATCACGGAGCTCAGCGCGCGCCGGTTCATTGGGTATGCGCCGGATCATCCTGCATTCCCCCGGGCGCTGCGCGTCCGTGAGTTGCTGCTGTACTACGCGCGACTCCATGGAGCCGACAGCGAACGGACGCCCCACGGCCTGGTACGGGAAGCGATCGAGCTGGCGGGTCTCGGTCCAGTCGCGAATCTGCTGGTCCGCGGGCTCGGGCACGCAGACCTGCAGCGCGTTGCCCTGGCGCAGGCTGTGCTGGGTGGGCGCAGAGTCCTCATCCTGGATGAGTTCTTCACGAACCTCGACGCGATCGCCCGCCGTGACCTGCGTGGCAGGATTGCGCGGCTCGCGGCCGAAGGTGTGGCGGTACTGATCGCGGCGCGCGACGCCGCTGCATTGGAGCGTCTGGCGGCGCGGGCGCTCGTGCTGCGGCAGGGCCAGGTTGTACGCGCCGGCCCATTGCCGTCCCTGCTGGGGGAGCGGGTGTTGGAAGTCATTCTCGACGTACCGCCGCCCGAGCCACCCCCGGGCTTTCGGATCACCGACGAAGGGGTTGAAACGCCCCTCGCGGGCCGCACCGTCGAATCGGCGTTGGCATTATGCCGGGCGCATCGGCTCGCGGTCCGGGCCTCCAGAGTTCGCGTCAAATCGTTGGAGGAGGTCGTGCTGGAAACCCACGACACCCACTAGTACGTTTCGCCGCTAATGGCGCCCCCCCCCTCCGCCCACGCGCTTCCTCAGGTTTCGCTGTTCAACACGCTCACCCGCCGGGTCGAGCCGCTCCAGCCGCTCGCGCCGCCGCGCGTCACGCTCTACACGTGCGGGCCCACCGTTTGGAACTTCGCGCACATCGGCAATTTCCGGACGTTCTTGTTCGAGGATCTGTTGCGGCGCTGGCTCGAGCACTCGGGCTACGACGTCTTCCATATCATGAACCTCACGGACGTCGACGACCGGACCATCAAGGCGGCGCGCCAGGCGGGAAAGTCACTGGTCGAGCACACCGCGCCGTTCACCAGGGCGTTCTTCGAGGACCGCGATTACCTGCGCATCAAGCCGGCGCACGTGTACACGGCGGCTACCGAGTACATGCCGCAGATGATCGACCTCGTGTCCCGGCTGCTGGAGCGCGGTGTCGCATATAAAGGAGAGGACGGCTCGGTTTACTTCGCGATCCAAAAGTTTCCGACGTACGGCCGGCTGTCGCGGCTCGACCAGCGCGAAATCAGGGTCGGCGCGCGCGTCGCGAGTGATGAATACGCGAAAGGTGATCCGAGTGATTTTGCCCTTTGGAAAAAGGCGGATGCGGAGGATGAACAAGTCGGAGCGGCGTGGGACGCCCCGTTCGGCCGGGGGCGCCCGGGCTGGCACCTCGAGTGCTCGGCGATGTCGCTGACGGAGATCGCCAAGTGCTGCGGCGTGCAGACGCTCGACATTCACGCGGGCGGGATCGACCTGATCTTCCCGCACCACGAAAACGAAATCGCGCAGTCGGAGGGAGCGACCGGTCACCAATTCGCGCGACACTGGGTGCACGGAGAATTCTTGAACGTGCGCGGCACGAAGATGTCGAAGCGTCACGGCAATTTTCTGACCGCACGCGACCTGCGCGAGCAACAGGTGGATGCGGCGGCCGTGCGGCTGTTGTTTTTTCAAACGCACTATCGCCAGCCTGTAGACTTCACGGACGACGCGCTCGAAGCCGCCAAGGAGGGTGTTCGCAGGATCGGGGAGTTCCATGAGCGCCTGAAAGGAGCAGGGAGCAGGGAGCAGGGAGCAGGGGCGCTCGCGCAGAAGTTCGAGGCCGATGTTGCGGCCGCGCTCAACGACGACCTCAACGCTCCGCGCGCGGTGGCGGCGCTGTTCGACTTCGTGCGCGCCGCGAACCGTGAGCTGGATCAGCCGAACGGGATGGCGGGCGCCGCCCGCGCGCTGCAGGCGTTCGAGCGGGTCGCCGGCGTGCTCGACGTGCTCCCGACGGCGAAAGCCGTTGATCCCGGGCTTGCGAGTTGGGTCGCGGAAAGGATCGCGGCCCGGGCCCAGGCCCGTAAGTCCAAGGATTTCAAGGCTGCCGACGCGATCCGCGCCGAATTGGCGGGGCGGGGTGTGGAGATCGAGGACACGCCGACCGGCACGAAGTGGAAAACCCGCTGAGAGGTCCTAAGTCGTTCGAAGTGCGTCCCTTGCCATAGCCCCGTGCCCCCTCTAAGATACGAGTCTGTCGGATTCAGGCCTTGACCAGCTGACGTAGCTCAATGGTAGAGCAGCTGATTTGTAATCAGCAGGTTAAGGGTTCGAGTCCCTTCGTCAGCTCACTGCCGAAGAAAGAAGATGTTCGAGGAACCAACAAACCCCGCGCCCGGCGAAACGCGGGGTCTGTTGTCAGGGGTCGTTTCAGGGCGAGGGCGGAAGGCGAGTTGGGCGCGGTGGGGTGCCCGAGTGGCCAAAGGGAGCAGACTGTAAATCTGCCGCGCTTAGCGCTACGAAGGTTCGAATCCTTCCCCCACCACTGTGTGGCGCGCCGCGGGCGTAGCTCAGTTGGTAGAGCATCAGCCTTCCAAGCTGAGGGTCGCGGGTTCGAGCCCCGTCGCCCGCTTTATCGGAGCTCCCTCGCTGTGCTCGGGACGACGGCTCGCGTAGCTCAGTCGGTAGAGCGCGTCCTTGGTAAGGACGAGGTCACCGGTTCAATCCCGGTCGCGAGCTCTGGGAACGAAGTATCGGTCATCAGTCATCGGTCATCAGTACTCTGACAACCGATAACCGAGAACTGAGAACAACAGGAGATCCAGAACTACAATGGCAAAGGCAAAATTCGAGAGGACCAAGCCACACGTAAACGTGGGCACCATTGGTCACGTCGATCACGGCAAGACCACGCTGACCGCGGCCCTCACCAAGGTGTCGGCCGACAAGGGCCTCGGCACGTACGTGAGCTACGATCAGGTGGCGAAGGCGAGCGAGAGCCAGGGGCGGCGCGATGCGACCAAGATTCTCACCATCGCGACGAGCCACGTCGAGTATTCGACGGCCGAGCGCCATTACGCGCACGTGGACTGCCCCGGTCACGCCGACTACGTGAAAAACATGATCACCGGCGCGGCGCAGATGGACGGGGCGATTCTCGTCGTCTCGGCCGTCGACGGCCCGATGCCGCAGACCC
>DASTDR010000007.1:0-6139 GCA_035710265.1 Gemmatimonadales bacterium
GCCTGGGGAGCTACGAAACTGCATGCCGATGGCGCTCGGCCCGTCTTCTGATTAGCTGACCTACCACATGGCGCGGAGTTACGTTGGGAGCGGCTCCGCGTGTCCTGGAAGATCGTGTCGGCCGTGACCGAGGTCTGACGGCTACCACACGCAGCGCACTCAAGGAGCAGGCCACCGGCCACTCCTTCGTCCGGCTACACCTCGGGCAACGGAAGCCGTCGGGCCGTCGCAACTGGACCAAGGTCAAGGGGATACCCCCAATTGGAGTAGAATCCCGACGCCGCGTGGCCGGGCTGGCGTTTGCCACTGCCAGAGTGCGTGTGAGCACTGTAAACAGTACGCTCGAGCGCGGTCGGGGGGCTGGACTTGCTGCCATCGAGGAGCGGGCGCCTGGCAGCGCGGAAATCTCGCCAACTTGCCCCACACAGACGACGAACTGCGCGCAGCCCTGGACGCCCCGAAAGCCCAGAGGACGCGACTGGAACTCACGGTGGAGACCACGAAAGCGGACTGGGTCAGAACCCAGGAGGAGTTGCGGGCAACACTGCAGGAGCTCACCAGCACCCGGCGGGAGTTGGAGAGCACCCGGCAGGAATTGGCCAGCACCCGGCGGGAGTTAGCGGGCGCCCCGCCCGAGTTGGCAAGCGCCCGGCATGAGCTGGCGAACACGCTCGAACGATTGAATCGCGAGACGCTGTGGCGTGAACGAGCGGAGCGGCAACTCCAGCTGAAGACAGACGAACTGCTTCAGTTCGAAGAAGATCACGAAAAGCTGAAAGCGGACACTGAAAAGCTGAAAGCGGACATTGAAGAGCTGAAAGAAGATGTCCGAAGGCACAGGCACACCAGTAAAGCACTGAAGAACAGTCTCCACAGGCTGAAAGAAGAAAACGATTCGCTCAAGGCACGTTTGAGCGAAATGCTGCGATCCACATCGTGGCGGCTTTCGGCGCCGGTTCGATTCGTGTCGTCATGGATAGCTCCCTCGTTTCGTAAGAGCCTCCGCAGGCTATTTCGAGTGAGCCAGGCGTGAGCCCGGCAAGTCGTCACCTGCCATATTTCTCGCTGGCCGCTGTTCAAGCAGCACAGGAGAGGCTGTCTTCGCTGCCCTTCTGTTCAGCGGCCGATTACGTGTCTCTCAACAAAGGCGTCGCAAAGCGCGATATCGATCCGCTCTTTCATATGCTGGCAATAGGTGCATATGAGGGCCGTCAGCTCTTCACACGAGAAAATGTGGCGCGTGTCCTGTGCCTCGATGGCAGGGATGACGTCCAGGGATCATCCAGTCAAGACCGCGCAGGCACGGCGTTGTTGACCGAACGTAGTAGCCCGTTCCCACCAGCCACTGTTTACGTCAGTTCGCTCGGCAATGTGTTCATGAACGAAATTGCTCATGACCTGGCGCACGACCTGTCGTGCAGTGGCATTAGAGTGTCAATCGAGAATGAGACCTCGGCGCTTCCCAGCCGCGCAGCCCTCTCCATCGTCGTCGCACCCCATGAGTTCTTCTGGTTGGGCCGAGGCACAACCTGGATGCGGGACGACGTGCTGCCGAACATGTTTGTGTACAACACTGAGCAGTTGCATACACCATGGTTCGCCAAAGCCCTGCTCCCGATCCTTGCCGCCAAGGGCGTTCTCGACATGTCGCCACAAGTAGCGCGGCTGTTGAGAGAGGCCGGCATGAGATCGATGCACTTCGAGCCCTCCTCGTCTCTTCGAACTCGCTGGTTGGAAGAGGCTGACGCGGATCATCCGCTCTTTAGAGCATTGCCCAGGGACGCCAGGCGTATCGAGATAGATGTGGACGAGTGGGACAACCGGCCTATCGATGTCTCTTTCTTTGGCACCGAGAGTTCAAGCAGAGAATCGTTCTTTGCCGGGAACGCAGAACGATTGGCGAAGTGGTCCTCATTTATCTACTATCGCAGACACAGTCGCGGACCGATCAAGAACAGTCTGAACGATCGTGCCCTGACTCGCATTGCGGGGCACGTCGCGGGATACTCGAAAATATCGCTGAATATTCACCGCGACGAATTCCCGTTCTTTGAATGGCACAGAATCGTGCGTCAGTGCATGGCGTCCGGCTCCGTTGTCGTCTCTGATCCCTGCTTGCCGCACCCGCAGCTCAAACCAGGCGAGCATTACTTCGAGGAGGAGCCGCGCCAGATTCCAAATCTCATCGATTGGCTTCTGCGTGATACAGAGGGTCAACGTGAGGCCAGGAGGGTGCGTGACAACGCATCGGAACACCTGAAGAGAAACGGGGACCGCCGGCTTCAGGTGAGTGAGTTGTTGAAGCGTCTCTCCGAGTGAGAGGAAGACCTCCAATGACAGAATGGACATCACGATGCCGCGTAAGGGTGCTGACCGTATTCGAGCAGACGAGTGTGCCCGTAGCGCCACGCGACACCATAACCGTCGCCGTGAGTCTGTTCAACTACGCACGATTTGTCCGCGAATGCCTGGAGTCAATCCGTGCCCAGACTCACCCGCGCATCGACCTGGTGGTCGTCGACGACGATTCGAGAGCTGACAACTCGTTGGAGCTTGTTGGCGACTGGCTGCAACGGAATGCGGACCGTTTCAGGAGGGTGTCACTGCTGAAACACGTTGACAATCAAGGGTTGGCGGAAGCTCGAAATACCGCGTTCGAATGGGCGCGTACCGATCCCGTGTTCGTCATCGATGCGGATAACCAGATCTATCCTCGGGCTCTTGCCCGCCTCTTCGAGTATGTCGAGTTCAGGGAATTCGATGCGGCGTATACGCAGCTCGAGTTGTTTGGCGATCAAAATCGCATCGGACTGGCTGACATCTGGACTAAACGCTTTTTTCGTTGCCGCAATTATGTCGATGCGATGGCACTCGTGTCGAAGCGATCATGGGAGCAGGTCGGCGGATACAGTCACATGGATGGTTTGGAGGATTACGACTTCTGGTGCAAGTTCGTCGATATGGGGATGAAGGCGATCTACATCCCGGAAATCCTGTGCCGCTACCGGGTTCATGGCTCGTCCATGTCACGCACGGACATGGCTGCGGCCGAGGAGCGGTTGAAGGTCAAGATGACGATGCGCCACCCGTGGTTGGAGTTGTAATGACTAGTTGTACGCTCGAAGTGATTCCAGTGCCGCCGGCACGGTGCGCGCAAACAGGGACGACACTGTAAATCGATCGCAGACAGCCTCCTTGATGTGATCCGCCAGCTCCCGGCGTTGATCGCGGGCGGTGAGAAAGTGATCGACTTTTGCCGCAAGTTCCGCGGCCGTCGAGTAACTGATCGGGTCGGCAAGGCTGCCGAGCGCCGCCGTCAGATCGCTCTTGCGAGAGCTCAGCATGAACCCGCCGGCGGCGAAGCACGAAAAGAGCTTGGTGGAGAACCCATTGATGTAAGGTGCGTTGACCACGTCAATCGACACGGCCTGGCGCTGGTAGGCGGCGGCGAGCGATCGTCCGTAGGGCAAGTACTCGTCGCCAAGGATGCAGCCACTATCCCTGGCTATTGCTCGCGACTCGGGATCCGCAAAGCCGCCAAAATACGTGAGCGGGCGGCCGCACGCCAGCGCGACGCGGAGGCGGCGTTCGCCATTCACAACGCACGCAAGCTCGTCGAACAGGAATCGCCAATAGAACGACTGTTCGGGGTCGAGCCGAAGCTGCGCTGAAAGGGCGGGGGCGAGGCGATCGATCTCATCCCGGTACGCTTCATACGGCGCGCGATCCCAATCGACGTCCAACGCAGTCAGGGCCTTTCGTCGTAACTCGAAGAGCGCCTCGTGCGCGTAGGTGATGCGCCGGGCCGCTGCGACGTAGATATTCCCGAAAAACGCCGCGCCGTCGTTGCTGCCCCCGGGGGAGTCGGGCGCGTTTCCATACTCGACGTACTGGTGGGAGATTCCAGGGATGTAACACGCATTCGCCGGGAATTCGGCGATGCCCAGCCGGTGCAACTCAGCGATCTGGCCGCTATCCGAGAAGAGATGAACCGCCCGGGGATGGTTGAAGAGCGCGCGCAGTCGCTGACGGACGCCGGCCGTCGAGTCTTCGGGGCCGTGCGGCCACCGGGACACGAGGTATCTGGGGAGTTGAAGGAGCGCGTGGTCCCAGTACAGGAACGTCGGCAGCTCCAGCTCGTCGAGAAACGGGTGGCTCGGGAGCGCGTCTGGATCCCGGCTCCGACGCAAGGCCTTGAAGGGTTGGATCGCATATCCCGCATGCGGAGCGCCGATCGCTGCGTCGGCGCGAAAACTTCTCAGGTCCTCCAGCTGCTGCTGCAACCTCGTGCTGTCGCGCTTATAAGCGGGCGTGGTGTCGAATTCATAGACCACGGCCCCGAGTTGACGGAGAGCAAAAACGTGGTCTCGGGCGATCGTGAGGTCGCAACCGGAGAAGAAATCAGCCGGAGGTAGGGTAACAGCGAGCCGAAGGCCTGAGAGGGGAATCGAGGCCATCTCTTACCGTCAGACGGTTAGCACGGAATAGACGTAGTGTACACCATCGTCGTCCTCCTCTCGTAACCGTAACAATTCAGACGAAAATGCGCCGACGAGTGTGTGCAGTCATCTGTTCGAAGATCCACTCGTAGGTTGGTCTCATCCCTTCTTCGAGACTGGTCGATGGCGCCCAGCTCAACCGTTCGGAGACGAGTGTGTTGTCGCTGTTCCGGCCGCGGACGCCCTTCGGGGCATCGAGCTTGTAGCGGCGCTTCAGCTTCACGCCGGCAATCTCCTCGACGATGTCCACCAGCCGATTGATGGTGACGAGCTGGCCGCTGCCGATGTTCAGCGGCTCGGCGACGTCGCTCTCCATCAACCGGAGCGTGCCCTCGAGGCAGTCGTCGATGTAGGTGAAGCTGCGGGTCTGCTCGCCGTCACCCCAGATTTCGATCTCTCCCGAACGAGAGAGCTGGGCCTGCACCACCTTGCGGCACACCGCGGCCGGGGCCTTCTCGCGGCCTCCATCGTAGGTGCCATGGGGCCCGTACACGTTGTGATACCTCGCGATGCGCGTGATGAGCCCGAAGTCCTCGGTGAAATGCCGGCACATCCTCTCGCTGAAGAGCTTTTCCCAGCCGTAGCCATCCTCCGGCGCCGCGGGGTACGCATCGGACTCACGCAACGGCTGGACAGCCGCCGACGTCTGCTTCTCGGCCGCGTAGACGCACGCGGACGACGAGAAGAAGAAGCGCTCGGTGCCGGCCTTGCGCGCCGCCATGAGCATGTGCGTGTTGATCAGCACGGTCAGCATGCAGGCTGCCTTGTTCAGCTCGATGAACCCCATGCCGCCCATGTCGGCCGCCAGGTTGAAGATGTATCGTGCCTCGCGGGCAGCCGTCTCGCAGGCGGACGCCTCGCGCAGATCCAGCACGCGATTCTCGACGTCGTCGAAACGCTGGTACCACTCGTCGAACCCTTTGCAGTCGACCGCCCGGATTCTGCCGTGTCCGCGGCGGCGGAGCTCGGCGACCAGGTGCCCGCCGATGAAGCCGCCCGCGCCCGTGACGACGACGAGCTCGCGGGGATCAAGCGTGGTCATGAAAACGGTTCCTCCGTTACACGGCGTTGGCCGTAGCGACAGCTTCGGTCCTGCCGATGTACACGAGGTCGGCCACTCGACGCACTTCAGCCGGCAGGATACGCCAGCAGTCGACGACGGCGATGCGGCGGCTTGGTTTCTCGAAAGCCGCGGGCGCGAGTGAGCGGAATACGGGCCACGGCGTCATGACCACGATCAGATCGGCCTGGCGGACGCAGGCCTCGGCGCTCTCGGCTCCGAGAAGTCTGCCGCGCAGGCGTGACTGCGCCGCGCCAAGCGCCTTCGGGTCGTAGGCGACCACCTCGTGTCCTTCCTCGAGCAGCCGCTCCGCGAGCGCGACTCCCTGGCTTTCCTCGATCACGGCCGTGTCGGGCTTGTAGGAGAGCCCGAGGATGCCAACGACTCCTGGTCCCTGCATCCGAGAGAGGACGGCACCGAGCACGCGCTCGATCTGGTACCGGTTGACCCGATCCGTGGCCTCGGCCAGATCGGGGTTGGCGCCGATCGAGCGAGCGAGTGCCGCGAGGGCGACGTTGTCCCTCGGGAAGCACGGTCCGCCGTAGCCAATCGCACCCTTCAGGTACTTGGCGCCAATGCG
>DASTDR010000008.1:0-32782 GCA_035710265.1 Gemmatimonadales bacterium
ATCAGAACGAAACGGTCGCCTCCATCGCCGAATTGATCCTTCCAAAAACGGACACGCCGGGCGCGCGTGACGCGGGCGTGCCGGCTTTCATCGACGTGATGCTGGCTGATTGGAGCGATGACGAGCAGCGTCAGATGTTCACGACTGGCCTTGCCAACGTCGACGAGCGCAGCCGCACCGCGTTCGGGAAGGAATTCATCGGCTGTACACCGGTGCAGCAAAGTGAAATCCTGCAAGATCTCGACTATGAGCTCGCGCTGCTGCGCGATGCGAAGCGCGACACCTCGAAAAACTTTTTCGGCGCTATGAAGTGGCTGACGCTGACCGGCTACTACACGTCCGAGGTCGGCGCGACGAGTGAGCAGCATTTCCGCGTGGTGCCCGGCCGGTATGAACCCTGTTACCCCCTCGAGCAACGATGAAAACCTACGACGCGATCGTCATCGGCTCGGGGATGTCGGGCGGGTGGGCGGCCAAGGAACTGACCGAACGCGGACTCCAAACGCTGGTGCTCGAAGCGGGGCGGCCCATCAACCCCGAGACCGACTACGCCGAGCACGTGCCGATGTGGGAAATGAAATTCCGCGGCTACGGCGACCGGCGGCGCCTTGCAAAAGAACAAGCGATTCAGCAGCAGTGCTACGCCTGCGATGAAATGGCCGCGAAGTTCTTCGTCAACGATCTCGAGAACCCGTACACGACGCCTGAAGGCATGCCGTTCTCGTGGATTCGCGGCCGCCAAGTCGGTGGGCGTTCGATCATGTGGGGCCGGCAAGTCTACCGCTGGAGCGATCTCGACTTCGAGGCCAACGCCCGCGAGGGAATCGCGATCGACTGGCCCATCCGCTACGCGGATATCGCGCCCTGGTACGACCATGTCGAGCGGTTCATCGGGATCAGCGGCCAGGCCGAGGGGCTGTCGCAGTGTCCCGACGGCCAGTTTCTGAAGCCGATGCCGATGAACTGCGCGGAGGAGAAAGTGCGCGAGGCGGTCGCGCGCGCGTGGGGCCGCGAGCGCGTGGTGACGATCGGGCGCTGTGCCGTGCTGACGGAAGCGCACAACGGCCGCGCCGCCTGTCACTACTGCGGGCCGTGCCATCGTGGCTGCGTCACGCGGTCGTACTTCTCGAGCGTCAATTCGACGCTGCCGGCTGCGCAGGCCACGAAGCGTTTGACCCTGCGGCCCCACAGCGTCGTCCACAGTATCATCTGGGACCAGCGCCGGCGCCGCGCGACCGGCGTGCGCGTGATCGACGGGCAGACCAAGCGCGCCATCGAATTCCAGGGCAAGCTCATCTTCCTGTGCGCGTCCACGATCGAATCGGCGCGCATCCTGCTCAACTCGGAAGGGAATCTCGCGAACTCGAGTGGCCAGGTCGGCAAGAACCTGATGGATCACATCATGGGCGGCGGCGCGAGCTGCCGGATCGACGCCCCGCTGGATCGCGACTCCATCGGCAACCGGCCCAACGGTATCTATGTCCCGCGCTTCCGCAACGTCGGAGCCAATAAAGCCGCGACGTTCGTGCGCGGGTACGGGTTCCAGGGCGGGGGTGGCAGGTCCGATTGGAACCGCGGCAACGAGCAGACGGGTTTTGGCGCGGAGTTCAAGAAGTCGCTGCGCATGCCGGGACCCTGGGGATTCAGCTTCTACGGCTTTGGCGAGATGCTGCCGAGCGAGTCGAACTTCGTCGAGATCGACAAGACCAAAGTCGACGCCTGGGGCATTCCGGTGGCGAAGATCCACTGCGTGTACGACGAGAATGCCAAGGCGCAGGTACACGACATGTCGATCACCGCGGCAGAAATGCTCGCCGAGGCGGGCGGGCGCGACATCCAACCGTTCACGAGCAACAACCCGCCGGGCCTCGTGATTCACGAGATGGGTACGGCGCGCATGGGCCGGGATGCCAAGACGTCGGTCCTGAACGCGCACAACCAAAGCTGGGACGTTCCGAACCTGTTCGTTACCGATGGCGCCTGCATGGCGTCCACGGCGTGTCAGAATCCTTCAATCACCTATATGGCGCTCACCGCACGCGCTGCGGCGTATGCCGTCGACGCCATGAAGAGGAGGGAGTTGTAATGGAACGGCGCGAATTTCTCAGCACGAGCGGCGCCCTTGCGCTCGGCGTCATGCTTCCACCCGCGTGCCGCATGGCCCGGGGCGCGAAGATCGACAAGATCGGCGTTCAGCTTTATACGGTGCGCGATCAAATGAAAGCGGACTTCGAGGGCACGCTCGCGCGCATCGCGCAGATCGGCTACAAGGAAGTCGAATTCGCCGGCTACTACGACCGCTCGCCGGCGGACGTGCGCGCGATTCTCGAGCGCAACGGCCTGACGGCGCCAGCCACGCACATGATGTCGGACAATACCGAGGGGTGGAAAAAGGCCATCGACCTCGCCAAGTCGGTCGGCCACAACTACCTCGTCGCGCCCTGGATCCCGGAGGAAAAGCGGAAGACGCTCGACGACTGGAAGCGCATCGGCGACGAATTCAACCGCGTCGGGCAGATGGCGAAGGACGCGGGGATCCAGTTCGCCTATCACAATCACGATTTCGAATTCCAGCCTCGAATCGAAGGGCGCATCCCCTTCGATGTGTTGCTCGAGAACACCGATGCCAAACTCGTCCAGCTCGAGGTCGACCTGTACTGGATCACCAAGGGCGGTCAGGACCCGCTGGCCTACTTCCAGCGCTGGCCCGGCCGCGTTCCCCTCGTCCACGTGAAAGACTCGATGGGCGGGCCGGAGCACAAGATGGTCGACGTCGGGCAGGGCAAGATCGAGTGGAAGCGCATCTTCGCGAAGCGGGAACAGGCGGGGATCAAACACTTCTTCGTGGAGCACGATCAGCCGCCGCAGCCGTTCGACGGCATCGCGATGAGCTACACCTATCTGAAGAATCTGGAATTTTGACGCGAGACTGGCTCGGCCTCGTCATCGGCATGGTGATCGGGGTCGTTCTGGCGTCGCTGTACTTCGTGATCTGGAGGCTCCGCTACACGGCAGCGATTCGCGAGAACGCCGTGCAGCGGAGTCTCGCGGTCACGGCCGGCAAAGTGCACGAGCAGCTCGTGCCGTACCTTCCGGAATTCGGATTCAATCCCAAGGACGCGCGCTTCCTCGGGAGTCCGGTTGACCTGGTGATCTTTGACGGGCTCGCCGACGGAGAGGTCCGCCGGGTCGTGTTTCTCGAGGTGAAAACGGGAAGTGCTCCGTTGACGACCCGCGAGCGTCAGGTGCGAAACGTGATCGACGCTCGCGAGGTCGTCTGGGCGGAGCTGAGACTGAACCGCAGCGCTACTTGACGACCGTCGTGTCGCGGCCGCGTCCTGCCATGGCGATCAGCGCGATGATCAAGACCAGCGCGATGATGCCGATCGCAATCCAGACCGGATTGGTGTACCAGGCGCCACCCCGATCGTCGTTGACGCTGATATCGACCTTCGCGTCCTGGACCGCGCTCGTGATGACGACGGGCGACGCCACGACGGGGCGCACGGCCGCAACCTGCACGGCCGGGATCGACACCGCATGCGTGCGAGTGGCCACCGGAGCAGTCGCGAGCATCAGCGCGGCGCCGGCGGTTAAAATCTTCGTGGTGAACGGCATATATGGCTCCAAGGTTGAGTTTGCTCCCAGCTAATACTCCGAGTTCCGTTCGATGGATGAGACCAGGGGGGATTAGACCAAAATCCCCCCGGGCTTAGGCGATTTGCTAGATTGGTGTCGCTCGGTAAACGGAACCCCAACAAGGAGCCGTGGTGCGCGACCTCATTGCGGGTATCGTCCTGATCGCCATTGGATTCGTCTGGACGGGCTCCGTCTTTCTCGGCGACTTCAGCCTCTGGAACATCATCTTCGACGGCCTGGGTGTGTTCTTCATAATCCGGGGTCTGATCACCATGAGTCGCGCGAAGCGCGAGAGCGCCGCTCCCCCGGCGCCGCCGCCCCCGCGTTGAGGAGTAGATTCCGCGCATGGCCCGGCGCCGGCAGACCTATGAAGCCGAAGGCATCACGGTCACGTTCGATCCGGACGTGTGCATTCATTCCGGGGTCTGCCTGATGGGGCTTCCCGACGTGTTCGACATCAAGCGCAAGCGCTGGATCCGGCCCGAGCTGCAGCCGCCGGACGTGGTGGCGGCGCAGGTGATGCGGTGTCCTTCAGGGGCACTGCAATTCACACGCAAAGACAAGGACAGGCAAACGTAGTGCTCGTCCTCTTTCATTAGATTCCGTCGCGATGCCAACGTACGAATACAAGTGTCCGGCGGGGCACGTTTTTGAGAAGACCTTCCCTCGTATCACGAGCAAGCGCCACGCGAAATGCCCTGAGTGCGGCAAGCGCGCGGAGCGGCTGATCTCGGGCGGCGCCGGCGTTCATTTCAAGGGCTCCGGTTTCTACGCGACCGACTACAAGCGGCCCGCGGGAGCGACGGAAAAGGCCGACACGAAAGCCGAGAAAGCCGACAAGCCGGCCGAGTCGAAACCAGAGCCGAAGAAAGACTCCAGCTCCGACAAATGAAGGCTCCAGAGATTATTCGCGAGGCGCTGCTCCAGGCGGCGTCACGATTGGGCGCGCCCAATGCCGAGGTCGCCCTCGAGCGCCCGCGCGATCCCGATCACGGTGACCTCGCGACGAACCTCGCGTTGACCCTGGCCAAGACGCTGGGGCAGAAGCCGCGCGCGATCGCGGAGCGACTCGTCGCCAATCTCGAGCTGCCGGCCAGCGTCGTCCGGAAGACGGAGATTGCCGGCCCGGGGTTCATCAATTTTTTCCTGGTCGAAGCGCAGGTCGTGGGTGTGCTGCCGTCGATCCTTGCCGCGGGCGGCGCGTACGGGAAGAGCGACGTCGGGCAGCAGCGCAAGATCAACGTCGAGTTCGTCTCCGCCAATCCAACCGGTCCGCTGCACGTCGGGCACGGCCGCGGCGCTGCGCTCGGTGATGGCATCTCCGCGCTGCTCGAGTGGACGGGCTGGCAGGTGACGCGTGAATTCTACGTCAACGATGCCGGGGGGCAGATCGATAAGCTGGCGCGCTCGTTGTGGGCGCGCGTGCAGCAGGCCGTGGGCCGGGACGCCGGGATCCCTGAGGGCGGCTACCATGGCGCGTATCTGGTCGAGCTGGCCGAGCAGCTCGTCAAAAGGGAAGGGAAGAGCTTCGCCGATCTTCCGGAGCCGGAGGGGCTCCGCCGGGCGCGCGAGATCGGGATCCGCTCCCAGCGCGCGGAACAGGATGCCGATCTCGCCGAGTTCGGCGTGCGGTTCGATGTCGTGACCAGCGAATCGTCTATCTACGAGCGCCGCTTGATCGAGGCGACGCTGGCCGAGCTGGCGGAGCAGGGCCGCACCTTCACGGCCGAAGGCGCGCTCTGGCTGCGCACCACCGACCTCGGGGACGACAAGGACCGCGTTCTCAAGAAGAGCGACGGTACCTACACCTACCTGGTGCCGGACATCGCGTATCATCGGGACAAGCACGAGCGCGGGTTTGTACGCGCGATCGACGTGTGGGGGGCGGATCATCACGGCTACATCCCGCGGATGCGCGCGGCGCTCCAGGCGCTGAACTATCCGGCCGAGTTCTTCCACGTGGAAATCGTGCAGCTCGTGCGCGTGATGCGCGGCGGGGAGGAAGTGCGCTTCTCCAAGCGCAGCGGCGATTTCGTTTCGCTGCGGGATCTGTTCGAGGAAACCGGCGTCGACGCGGCGCGCTACTTCTTTCTCATGAAGCTCGGGCGTTCCCAGTTCGTTTTCGATATCGATCTCGCCAAGAGCCAGACGGACGAGAATCCCGTCTTCTACGTGCAAATGGCGCACGCGCGCATGTCGGGCATTTTCCGCGTGGCGGCGCGTGAGCCGGGAAGCGTCCGGGCCGACGGCGTCGACCTCACCGTGCTGACGCAGCCGGAAGAGCTCGAGCTGATCAAGGAATTGGCGGAGTTTCCGGAGGTGGTGCGCCGTGCCGCGGCCACGTACGAGCCGCACCGAATCACGGGATTTCTCGAGGGACTGGCCCGGATCGCCCACGCGTGGTATCACAAGTACCGCGTGCTGGGAGAGCCGGAAGAAGCCGCCCGCCTGGTGCTCGCCCGCGCCGTGCAGCAGGTGCTGGCGAACGGTCTCACTCTCTTGGGGATTCGCGCCCCGGAACGGATGTAACCCTGGGTCTGCTCGTCGTTGGTTCGATCGCGCTCGATTCCGTCATCACGCCGTTCGGTGAGACCGCCGACACGCTGGGGGGCGCCGCGGTCTTCTTCGCCATGGCCGGCGCCGTGCTCCACCCCGTGCAGGTCGTCGGCGTCGTGGGCAGCGACTTCCCCGAAGCCCACCTCAAGACGCTCGCCGCGCGCGGCGTGGATCTGGCCGGCGTCGAGCGCCAGAAGGGCGAGTCGTTTCGCTGGAAGGCGCGCTACTCGTACGACCTCAACAGCCGCGAAACGCTCGAAACGCGGCTCGGCGTGTTCGCCCAGTTTCAGCCGCGGATTCCCGACAAGTTCCGGGATGCCGAGTACGTGTTTCTCGGCAATATCGACCCCGAGCTGCAGCTGAACGTGCTCGATCAGGTAAAAGACCCGAAGCTCGTAGCCTGCGATACCATGAATTACTGGATCCAGGGCAAGAAGGACCTGCTGCTGGAGCTGCTCCGCCACATCGACATCCTGATGGTGAACGATTCCGAGGCGCGCGAGCTGTCGGGGGACTGGAATATCTATCGCGCGGCGCACTGGATTCTGGGCCGCGGACCCCGGATGGTGGTGATCAAACAGGGCGACCACGGCGCGCTGCTGCTCGATCCGGAGACGATCTTCAAAGTGCCCGCGTATCCGCTGCAGGAGGTATTCGATCCGACCGGCGCCGGCGATGCGTTTGCGGGCGGGTTCATGGCGCACATCGCGCGCACCGGCGACCTCGCATTTTCCAATCTGCGCCGCGCCATGGTCTATGGATCCGCGCTGGGATCACTGGCGGTCGAGGCGTTCGGCATCCAGCGCCTGCAGCAGGTCACGCTGCAGGAAGTCCGGAGCCGGGTGAAGGCGTTCCGCGACCTCGTCCATTTCTCGCTGGATGGTGAAGAATGACGAAGGCCGATCGCTACGCGGCGGCGGGTGTCAAGCTCGATACCGCCGAAGAAGCCAAGCGCCGCATTGCCGAGTTGGTGCGCACCGCGCGCACGCCGCTCGCCCGCGGCACGGTCGGCGGGTTCGGCGGCATGGTGCGCGTGCCCGAAGGCTACAAGAAGCCGGTGCTCGTCATGTCGACCGATGGCGTCGGGAGCAAAGTGCTGGTCGCGTCCGCCGCGGGGATTCACGACACCGTCGGGGAAGACCTGGTCAATCATTCGGTCAACGACATCCTGGTGCACGGCGCCACCCCGCTCGCGTTTCTCGATTACATCGCGACGGGCGAGCTCGTGCCTGAAATCGCGGCCCAGCTCGTCGCCGGCGTCGTGCGCGGCTGCCGCGCGCACGAGATGACGCTCGCGGGCGGCGAGACCGCGCAGCTCCCCGATCTCTATCAGCCGGGGCATTACGATCTCGCCGGCGCGATCGTCGGCGTCGTCGAGGAAGACAACGCGCTGCACGGCGACCGCGTGCAGCCGGGGGACCAGATCATCGGTTATGCCTCGACGGGTCTCCACACCAACGGCTATACCCTCGCGCGCAGGATCGTCTTCGATTGGATGAAGCTGCGCATCGACGATCCATTCCCGGAGACGGAGCAGACCGTCGGCCAGGTGTTGCTCGCGGTGCATCGGAGCTACGTCGCGGCGATCCGCCCGGTGTTGGCGCAGGCGCACGCGCTGGCGCACGTCACCGGAGGAGGAATCGCCGGGAACCTGGTCCGGGTGCTGCCGCCGAGTGTCGAGGCGCTGATCGACGCGGGCAGCTGGCCGTGGCCGTCGCTGTTCCGCGTGCTCATGCGGGCCGGGCAGGTGGGGCGGGAGGAAATGCGCAACGTCTTCAACCTGGGGATCGGGATGATTGCCGTCGTGGCGCGCGATGATGTCGAGGTGACGGTGCGCGCCGCGGAGCGGGCGCACGTCCCGGCCTGGATCATCGGGGAGATCCGCACCAGGAAGGACGCGTCCTCGCCCGCGGTGCGATTTGAAGAAAGATAGGGAGCGCGACGCCATGCGCCGCGCGCTCGAGCTCGCGTGGCGCGGGTGGGGACAGGTCTCTCCCAATCCACTGGTCGGCGCCGTCGTGCTGCGCGGCGACGACGTGATCGCGGAAGGATGGCACGCCGCCTTCGGCGGGCCGCACGCCGAGCTGGCCGCGTTGCATGCCGCCGGAGACAAAGCCAAAGGCTCGACGTTGGTCGTCACGCTCGAGCCGTGCGCGCATCACGGCAAGACGCCGCCGTGTACCGACGCCATTCGCGCCGCCGGCGTACGCCGCGTCGTCGCGGCGGTGCGCGACCCCGATCAGGACGCGCGCGGCGGCTTCGACATTCTGAAGCGCGCCGGGATCGAGACGCAGGCCGGCGTCCTCGCCGAGGAAGCCGCGGCGCAGAACGCGCCGTTCCTGTTCACCCGCGAGCAGACCAGCCGTCCCTTCGTCGCGCTCAAGCTCGCGACCTCGATCGACGGCCGCATCGCCGATTCGGGCGGCAGCTCGCAGTGGATCTCCGGACCCGAAGCGCGCGAACATGTGCACTGGCTGCGCGCCGGATTCGACGCGATCGCCGTCGGCGGCACGACCGCGCTCATGGACAATCCCCAGCTCACCGCGCGCGGCGGCGTCACACCGCGCAAGCCGCCGGTGCGGATCGTGTTCGATCGGCGCGCAATGCTCAACCTCGGCGTCTCGCTCGTGCAGACGGCACGCGAGGTCCCGACCTGGGTGGTGGCATCGCAGGAAGCACCGATGTCGAATGTCTCGGTGCTCGAGGGCAACGGCGTGCGCGTGTTCCGTCCCGAGGCGCTTTCCCAGGCGTTCGCCCAGCTCCGGCTCGCGGGGATTCAGTCGATCCTGTGTGAAGGCGGTGGCGCGCTCGGCACCAAGCTCCTGGCCGAAGGGCTCGTGGACCGGCTCTACTGGGTGCAGGCGCCCGTGTGGCTGGGCGAGGGCGGCGTGCCCGCATTCGCCGGAATCCCGGCGGCGCCGCTGGCCGAAGCGCCGCGCTGGACCGTCGTGGAGCGCCGCGCGTTGGGCTCTGATACATTATTGGTCTTGGATCGGCGGCTATGTTTACCGGAATCGTAGATGCGGTCGGCAGAATAGACGCGGTGCACGTGAACAACGGCGTGGAACTGCGGGTCAAGGCGTCCTACAAAGGCGTGAAGAAGGGCGAGAGTATCGCGCTCAACGGTGCATGTCTCACGGTCGAGCGTGTGGTCAAGGGTGGCTTTACGGTTCATGCGGTAGCCACGACGCTGGGTCGCACCTTGATCGGCGAATGGAAAAAAGGCCGCTCCGTGAATCTGGAGCGGGCGATGCGGCTGAGTGACCGGCTGGGCGGTCATCTCGTCCAGGGCCATGTGGATGGCGTCGGCATCGTCGAGCGAGTGGCCGAGGCGGACGATGCGTTGCTCGTGGACGTTCGCGTGCCGCGCGACGTCGAAGAGACAACCGTGCTGCATGGGGCGATTACGATAGATGGGGTCAGCTTGACGGTGAACACGTTACCCCGCGCTGGTGTCGTGCAGGTGTCACTCGTGCCGTTCACACGCGAGCACACCACGCTGGGCCGGCTCCAACGGGGTGATCGGGTGCACGTCGAAGCGGACGTGCTGGGCAAATACGTGAGGCAGCTATGTCGTTCGGAGCGGTAGAACAGGCGATTGCAGATATCCGCGCGGGCAAGCTCGTGATCGTGGCTGATGACGAGCGGCGCGAAAATGAAGGGGATCTGATCGGGGCCGCCGAAAAGGTGACTGCCGAGATGATCAACTTCATGGCGACGCACGCCCGCGGGCTCATCTGCACGCCGCTCACCTCCGAGCGCTGCGACGCCCTGGGCCTGCCGCAGATGACCGACCGCAACAGCGAGTCGCACGAGACCGCGTTCACGATCAGCATCGACGCGGCGGCGCGATTTGGGGTGACGACCGGGATCTCCGCCGCCGACCGGGCCGCGACCATTCGCGTCGCGATCGACCCGTCCACCGTCCCGAGCGACCTGCGGCGTCCGGGGCACGTCTTCCCCTTGCGGGCCCGGCCCGGGGGCGTGCTGCAGCGCGTCGGGCAGACCGAGGCGAGCATCGATCTCGCCCGGCTCGCCGGACTCTATCCGGCGGGCGTGATCTGCGAGATCCTGAACCCGGACGGCTCGATGGCGCGCCGTCCCGACCTGGAGCGGTTCGCGCAGCAGCATGGACTCACGTTCATCACGGTGGCCCAGCTCGTCGCGTACCGGCTCAAGCATGAGCGTCTGGTGCACCGCGTCGCCGAGGCGCGGCTGCCCACGCCGTTCGGCGAGTTTCGGATCATCGGGTACCGCAACGACGTCGATTCGGCCGAGCACGTCGCGCTCGCGTACGGAAATGTCGCGGGGAAGCAGCAGGTGCTGGTGCGCATGCACTCCAAGTGCCTGACCGGCGACGTGTTCGGATCGGGGCGGTGCGATTGCGGCTGGCAGCTGCACAGCGCGATGCGGATGATCGCCGAAGCGGGCGCCGGTGTCGTCGTGTACCTGGATCAGGAAGGACGCGGCATCGGCCTCTTGAACAAGCTCAAGGCGTACGAGCTGCAGGATCAGGGGCACGACACGGTCGAAGCGAACGAAAAGCTCGGCTTCAAGCCCGACCTGCGGAACTACGGCATCGGCGCGCAGATTCTACTCGATCTCGGCCTGTCGTCGATTCGCGTGCTGACCAACAATCCGATGAAGCTCGTCGGACTCGAGGGTTATGGGCTCGAGATTGTCGAGCGCCTGCCGATCGTACCGGCGCCTTCCGACGAGAACCGGGCCTACCTGGACGTCAAGCGCGACAAGCTCGGCCACTTCCTCACACACTGATCGTGGTGCACCGTCCTCCGCCGGCCGCGCGCTCGTCCACCCGCCAGCGGCGCGTGGCGATCCTCGTCAGCCGGTTTCACGACACGATCACGTCCCAGCTGCTCGAGCGCGCGCGCGAAGCGCTGCGCCGCGGCGGTATTCCCGACGCCAACGTCGAGGTCGTGTTCGTGCCGGGCGCGTTCGAGCTGCCGGTCGTGGCCGAGGCCGCCGCCGCGAGCGGGCGGTTCGAGGCGATCGTGGCGCTGGGCTGCGTGATCCGCGGCGAGACCCCGCACTTCGAGTACGTCGCGTCCGAAGCGGCGCGCGGCCTCGGCAACGTCGCGCTCGCGCACCGCATCGCGGTGGGATTCGGCGTGCTGACCACCGAAACGATGGAGCAGGCACAGGCCCGCGTAAGCAAGGGTGCCGAGGCGGTCCAGGCGGCGCTCGAGACCGCCGACGCACTCGAGCGGCTCGATGCAGCGTCCCGAGACTAAGGCGCGCGCCCGCGCCCTCCAGCTGCTGTACGCGTGGGAGCTCTCCGGCGCGCCGACGATCGAGTCGGTGGTTGCCCGCGTGGCCTCGATCTACGGCCGCGCGCCGCGCGGGTATGATCGCGGCGCCGATCTCGCAGCCAAAGCGGTCGCCGGGCTGCCGGAGCTCGACCGGCGCATCGCCGATGCGGCGGAGCACTGGCGGCTCGAGCGGGTGGGCGCCATCGAGCGGAATATCCTGCGGCTCGCCCTCGCGGAGCTGGATGAGGCCTCCACACCCACCCGCGTGGTGATCGACGAGGCGGTGAAACTCGCGCACTGGTTCGCTGGAGCGCGCGCGCCGGCCTTCATCAACGGCGTGCTCGACGCCGTCGCGCGCGAGACCGGCGCGTTGTGAGAATCCTGCTCGCCAATTGGAACGACCGCCAGAATCCACACGCCGGGGGCGCGGAGATCCATCTGCACGAGCTGTTCGGCCGGATTGCCGGGTGGGGTCACGAGGTGCACCTCATTGCGAGCGGCTGGCCCGGCGCGGAGCGGCGGGCGGTGGTCGATGGGATGCAGGTCGCGCGGGTGGGCGGACGGCACAGCTTCGCGCTGCGGGGCCGGGCCGCGGTCCGCCGCGCGCTGCGCCGGGCGGCGTTCGATGTCGTCGTCGAGGACATCAACAAGGTGCCGCTGTTTCTGCCGCTGGTGACCTCGCTGCCACTCGTTGCGATCGTGCCACACCTGTTTGGCACGACGGCGTTCGCCGAAGCCAGTGCGCCCATGGCGGCGGTGGTCTGGGCGGCCGAGCTGCCGATTCCACGGGTGTATCGCCGGGCGTCGTTTCACGCGATTTCCGAAAGCACCCGTGACGATCTCGTGCGCCGCGGCGTTGCTCCGTCGCGGATCATCGTCATTCATCCGGGAGTGGATTCACAGCACTATCGACCGGATCCCGCGACGCCGCGAGCCGCGAGCCCCACGTTCCTGTACCTTGGCCGATTGAAGCGTTATAAAGGAGTGGAGTTTGCGCTGCGAGCGCTCGCGGAGGCCCGCCTCCAGCGCGCCGACATCACGCTCGACGTGTGCGGCCAGGGCGACGATCGGCCACGGCTGGAACAGCTTGCCGCCGAGCTCGCGCTGGGACCCGCCGTGCGGTTTCTGGGGTTTGTGTCGGAAGATGAAAAGCGCCGCCTGTTGCGGCGCGCCTGGGCCGTCGTATTCCCGAGTCCCAAGGAAGGGTGGGGCATCACGAACGTCGAAGCAGCGGCCTGCGGCACTCCGGCGATCGCGTCGGACAGTGACGGGTTACGTGAATCGGTTCGCGACGGTGTGACCGGTTACCTCGTGCCGCACGGCGACGTTTCGGCGCTCGCCAACCGGATCGTCGCGCTCGCGGCCGATCCTGGACTGGTCGAGCGGCTGGGCCGCGAGGCCCGCACCTTTGCCGAGGGACTGTCCTGGGACGCCGCGGCCCGCGCGACGCTGGGACATCTCGAACGCACCATAACGGAAAGTGAGAGCTGAGTCATGCGCATCACGATCACCGCCCGACACACCGAAATCGACGATGATCTCCGCACGCATGCCCGCGAGCTCGTGGAGAAAGTGAGCAAGCTGGTCCGCCGCGCGCTGCACGCGCAGGTCACGTTCACGGAAGATGCCGGTCTGGCGGCGGTCGAGATCGCCGTGCACGCGCCACGCGGCCGCACGTATGTCGCGAAAGGGCAGGAGTCCGATCATCGCTCGGCGCTGGATGGCGCCATCGGGCGCCTGAAGCGACAGCTCCTGGATGAGAAGGAGTCGCCGCGCCCGCGGCGTGCGCGCCGTTCTGCTCCCAAGGTGTCCGGCCCGCGGTGAGCGTACCGACGGCGGCGCCGCCCCGGCTCAAGGTCGCGGACCTGCTCGCCCGCAAGGGCGATCCGCTGCAGCTCGAGCTCCTGACCGGCGAGGTCGGCCTCGAGCGGGAGATTCGCTCTCCCGAAGCCTCGAGCCCGGGTCTCGTGCTGGCCGGGTACACCGCGCGGTTTGCGGGCATCGACCGAGTGCATGTGCTCGGCGAGACCGAGATTACCTATCTCGCCTCGCTCGATGCAAAGGCGCGGCATACGTCGATCGAAACGTTTCTGTCGTATGCGCTGCCCTGCATCATCATCACGAAAGATCAGGTGGCGCCCGACGAACTGCTGGTCCTCGCCCGCGAAAAGGGCATCCCGGTCATCCGCACGCGGCTCAAGACGGCCGAGTTCTACCGGCGCCTCAAGCCGTTTCTCGACGATGCGTTCGCCCCGCGGACCACCGTGCATGGCTCGCTCGCCGACGTGTTTGGAGTCGGTCTGTTGTTTCGCGGCCGCTCCGGGATCGGCAAGAGCGAATGCGTGCTCGATCTGGTCGAGCGCGGCCATCGCCTCGTGGCGGACGACGTCGTGCACATCACGCGCCGCGGGCACGACGTGCTGATCGGGCGCGGGCACGAAATTTCCAGACATTTCATGGAAATCCGCGGCGTGGGCTTGATCGACATCAATGCGCTGTTCGGCATTCGCTCCGTCCGCCAGCAAAAGCGTATCGAAGTGGTGGTGCAGCTCGAGGATTGGGACAACGCGCGTGAGTACGACCGCACCGGTCTCGACCAGCAGGTCACGGAGCTGCTCGATGTTCCGATCCCGCTGGTCACGGTGCCCCTCAATCCGGGCAAGAATCTCACGGTGATCTGCGAAGTCGTCGCCATGAACCATCTGCTGCGCTACAGCGGGGTCGATTCCGCGACGTCGTTCAACGAGCGCCTGATCAAGCGGATGAGCGAACGAGGCCAGGTCCAGCAGTACCTCGAGGAAGACTATGAGTGAGCTGCGGGGCATCATCGTGTCCCACGCCGCGGTCGCGCAGGCGCTGGTCGCCGCGGTGCGCGTGATTACCGGGATCGAGGACGCGCTTACGCCGGTCTCCAACGAAGGCTGCGGGACGGACGCACTCGCCGAGCGGCTGCGGGAGGCGGTGGGCGACGGGCCGGCGGTGTTGTTCGTCGATCTACCGGGCGGGTCCTGCATGACCGGCTCCACCCGTTACGCGAAACAGCATGCCCACATCGCCGTCGTCACCGGGGTCAACCTTGCCATGCTGCTCGATTTCGTGTTCCATCGCGACGTTACGCCGGAAGAAGCGGCGCGCCGCGCGGTGGACGCGGGCGCGAAAGCCATTCGGGTGACCGCGGCATGACGCTGGCTCTCTACCGCATCGATGACCGGCTGATCCACGGCCAGGTGGTGGTCGGGTGGGGCCAGCCGCTGAACGCTTCGTTCATCGTGCTCGTGGACGACGAGGTGAGCAGCAGCGATTGGGAGCAGGATCTCTACCGCATGGGCGTCCCGCCGCACATCGAGGTCATCTTTGCGTCGGTCGACCAGGCGGCCGGCATGCTCTCCGCGTGGGAGTCGGACGCGCGCGTCGGAATTCTGCTGGTCGGGGACGTCGATACGGCGCTTGCGCTCGCGCAGCGCGCGCCGCAGGTGCGCCGGTTCAACGTGGGTGGCGTGCACCATCGCACCGGTCGCCGCGAGCGGCTGCGATTCGTCTATCTCACCGATGATGAAGCGGCCAAGCTGCGCCAGCTTGCGATGGGCGGTGTGGAGGTCACGGCGCAGGACGTCCCCACGGCGCGCGCGGTCCCGGTGGGGGAGTTCACCTGAACCTGCCGCTCGACGTCCTGATCGCGCTGCTCATCTGGGGGACGTTCGTCGGAGTGGACCTCGTCAGCCTGCCCCAGATGATGATCGCGCGGCCCATCGTCGCGGGAACCGTCGCCGGCGCCATCTTTGGCGACATTCCCACCGGGCTCAAGCTCGGCTTGATGTTCGAGCTGCTCCAGTACGACATCCTGCCCGTCGGGGCCGTGCGCTATCCCGAGTACGGTCCGGCGACGGTCGCGGCCGTCTCGACGGCGCACGCGGCCACCGGCGTCCTGGGCCTGGGACTCGGTGCGCTGGTGGGTCTGGTGACGGCGATGGTGGGCGGCCTCACGATCAACGAGCTGCGGCGGCTCAACTCGCGCATCGTGCACGCGGCGTCGGCCACGCTCGAGTCGGGGGATCCCCGCGCGCTGGTGCGGCTGCACGCGGGCGGCGTCGCGCGCGACGCGCTCCGCGCCGCCCTCGTCACCGCATTCGGCATGTTTCTCGCCTGGCTGGCGCGTCCACTGCTCGCCGGGCCGCTCTCGGCTCGTGACGCGATCGTGCTGGCGATTGCCGCGGTCGCCTCCGCACTCGCGGCCGGCGCAGCGGGCACACTGCGGCTCGTGGGCAAAGGTCCGAATCTCGGCTGGTTCGCGACCGGCCTGGGCGGCGGCCTGCTGGTGGCGGTATGGCTGCGCTGACGGTGCGGGCGGCGCTCGGCCGCGCGTTGCTGCGCCTGTTCGCGGTGCAGGGCTCGTACAACTACGAGCGTATGCTGGGACTCGGCGTCGGCGTCGCGGAGGAGCCGCTGCTGCGCGATCTCGACGACGGGAAGTACCGCCCGGCGGTCGCGCGTGGCGCGCACTTCTTCAACGCACATCCTTATCTCATCGGGCTCGCGGTCGGCGCCGCAGCGCGCGCCGAGCACGACGGCACCCCGCCAGACCAAATCGAGCGTCTGCGCGAAGCGCTATGTGGGCCGCTGGGGTCACTCGGGGACCGGCTGGTGTGGGCGGGCTGGCTGCCCTTCCTGTCCGGGCTGTCGCTGGTGGCCGTGGCCCTGGGCGCAGGGTGGGGCGCGGTCGCGGCGTTTCTGATCGTCTACAACATCGGACACGTCACCCTTCGCTGGTGGGCGCTGCGGGCCGGGTGGGCCCACGGAACCCGCGTGAGCACGGCCTTGCATCATCCCGTCCTTCATAAAGCGACGGCATTCCTCGGGCCGGCGATGGCGTTCGTCGTCGGAATCGCATTGCCGCTCTCGGCTCGCTATCTCGCCGCACCGTTCCCGCGCTGGGGACAACTGGCCGTCGTCGTCACGGCGGGAGTGGCGTTCCTGTTATTGCGCTGGCGCGGTGACCGGTTGAGCGGCTTGCGCGTTGCGCTGGGGCTGGCCGCACTGGCCCTGGTCGTGGGATGGATATGGCCGTAGTCGAGCGCGACGCCCAGATCGTGAATCCGCTCGGCATGCACGTGCGGCCGGGGGCGGAGTTCGTCAAGGTGGCGAACAAGTTCACATCGTCCGTCGAAGTCCACAAAGACGGCGCGATCGTCAACGGCAAGAGCATTCTCGGCATGATGACGCTTGCCGCGGAATGCGGCTCGACGATCCGCATCAGGACCAACGGCGATGACGCGCAGCAGGCGATGGATGCGCTGGTGGAGCTCGTCGCCGCCGGCTTCCACGAGATGCACCTGAAGCCGGAGGCCAAGGAGTGAGCGAGCGCCTGCTGAAGGGCATCGGCGTCTCGCCCGGAATCGCGATGGGGCCCATCGTCACCGTACGCTGGGCGCTCCCGGAGGTACCGCACCGCGTCGTCGCGCGCACGCAGGTCGAGAAGGAGGTCCGGCGGCTCCGGGCCGCGCTCAAGGACGTGCGCAACCAGCTCAGTGAGCTGCGGGCACGCGCCGAGGACCGCGCGGGGGTGGATGAGGCACGGATCTTCGACGCGCAGATGTTGATGCTCGAGGACAAGGACTTCATCGGCGGCGTCGCCGAGCTGATCCGCGAGAACCATCTGACTGCCGAGAAGGCGTTCGAGTTCAAGACGCTCGAAGTGCGCGATTTGTGGACGGCGGCGGGCAACCCGCTGCTCAAGGAGCGCCTCGCGGATCTGACGGGTGTGGCCATTCGCGTCATCCAGCACCTGATGCACAAGCACGGCGAGTCCGACGTCTGGGAAAATCTGTCGGAGCCGTCGATTCTGGTCGCGCGCGAGCTGTCACCGGGACTCACGGTGCAGCTGGACCGGGATCAGATCGTGGGCTTGATCAGCGAGGAAGGCACCCGCACGTCGCATGCGGCGATCCTCGCGCACTCGATCGGGATCCCCGCGATCTTCGGCCTGCGCGGCGCCGTCGCGCGAATTCCGCCGGGCACGAAGGCGATTCTCGACGGCACGCGCGGCACGGTGCTGCTCGATCCGACGCCCGCCGAAATCGAGGAGGCGGAGCGCACCGACACGCGCCGGCGCGAGCTCTCGGCCCGGCTCGAAGAGGCCGTGACACAGCCCTCGGTGACCGTGGATGGCGTGCACATCGCGCTGCGTGGCAACGTCGATCTGCCCGACGAGGTCGAGGCGGCGCGCGCGCACGGCGCAGAGGGCGTCGGGCTGCTCCGGACCGAGTTTCTGATCACGGGGCACAGCGAGTTGCCCTCGGAGGACGACCAGGCGACGTACTTCAAACGGGTGGGCGAAGCCTTCGCGGGTCATCCGGTCGTGGTGCGCACGTACGATCTGGGCGGCGACAAGTTCCCGGCTCCGTTCCGGACATCGGCGGAAGCAAATCCGTTCCTGGGATGGCGCGCGATTCGCGTCTGCCTAGACGAACCCGAGATGTTTCGTACGCAGATCCGCGCCGTGCTGCGCGCCGCGGTGACCGCCAACCTGCACATGATGATCCCGCTGGTCACGCGGCTCGACGAAGTCGAGCGGACGCGCGAGTTGATGAACGAGGAAGCGGAGCGGCTCGAGCGCAGCGGCATCGCCGCGGCCAAGTCGGTTCCGCTCGGTGTGATGGTGGAGACGCCCGCCGCCGCGGTGCTCGCCGATCGCCTCGTCCAGATCAGCGACTTCATGAGCGTGGGCACGAACGACTTGACGCAGTACACGCTGGTGGTGGACCGCGGCACCGCGCGGCTGGCGGACCGATTCACGCCCCACGATCCGAGTGTGTTACGGTTGCTCAAATTGGTCGCCGAAGCGTCGCGCGCCGCCAACAAACCGGCCAGTGTGTGTGGCGAAATGGCCTCAGAGCCGATCTCGGCATTCCTTTTGCTGGGACTCGGGTACGAAACGCTCTCGGTCGCGCCGCCGGCGTTGCCCCTCATCAAGTGGCTGATCCGGCAGGTCACGACCGCGCAGGCGCGCGCCGCCGCGGAAGCAGCGCTCGCGGCCCGCAGCGCGGAGCTGGCGCTCGACATCCTGCGCTTCGCGCTCGCGGAAGCGGTCGATCTGACGCTGCTCGATCCCGACGCACGGTTGCCCGCCGGAAGGCGGTCCGGTAGTTTGAAACTCTAAGGACAAAACATGGCAAATCATCGTTACGTCTTCACTTCCGAGTCGGTGACGGAAGGGCATCCCGACAAGATCGCGGACCAGATTTCCGACGCCGTGCTGGACGCGATTCTCGCCAACGACCCCAAAGCGCGGGTCGCGTGCGAGACGCTCGTCACGACCGGCGTCGCGGTGATCGCCGGCGAGATCACCACCTCGACCTACGTCCACGTCCCCGACATCGTGCGCGGCACCATCACGTCGATCGGCTACACGGACGCGAACTTTGGATTCGACGCGCAGACCTGCGCGGTCCTGACGACCATCGATCGGCAGTCCGCCGATATCGCGCGCGGGGTGGACACCGGTGGGGCGGGCGATCAGGGGATGATGTTCGGCTACGCCACCGATGAGACGCCGTCCCTCATGCCGATGCCGATCGTGATCGCGCACCGCCTCGCCGAGCGCCTGGCCAAAGTCCGCAAGTCGGGCGAGCTGCCCTGGCTTCGGCCCGATGGGAAAACGCAGGTCAGCGTGCTCTATGAGGATGCCAAGCCCGTCGGTATCGACAAAGTCGTCGTGTCGGCGCAGCACTCGGACATGATCGACAACGTCGAGCTGCGTGCGGGCATTCTGGCGCAAGTGGTCCGGCCGGTCGTCCACGAAGCAGGCTTCGATGTAAAAGACACTGACGTACTCGTGAATCCCACGGGCCGCTTCGTGGTGGGCGGCCCGCAAGGCGATGCCGGGCTCACGGGCCGCAAGATCATCGTCGACACCTACGGCGGCATGGCGCGTCACGGCGGCGGCGCCTTCAGCGGGAAAGACCCGTCCAAAGTCGATCGGTCTGCCACATATGCCATGCGGTGGGTGGCCAAGAACATCGTCGCCTCCGGCCTCGCCCGGCGCTGTGAAGTGCAGGTGGCCTATGCGATCGGCGTCGCGGAGCCGGTCTCGGTCATGGTCGACCCGTTCGGCACCGGCACGGTGCCGCAGCACGCGCTCGAAGCCGCGGTGCGAGAGGTGTTCGACCTCACGCCTGGGGGCATCATCCAGGCGCTCAACCTTCGCAATCCGATGTACCGTCCCACGGCGGCGTACGGCCACTTTGGCCGCGCGCCGGAGAAGCGCCGCGTCGGCGAGCGCGACGTGGAGCTTTTTACCTGGGAGCACGTCGACCGCGTCGAGGAGCTGAAAGTCGCGGCCGAGCGGGCCTCCCGCTCTTCCCGGAAGGCCAATGTCTGAGACTGTGACCACACAGAAGTCCACGAACGACATCAAGGATATCCAGCTCGCCGACGAAGGACGGCGCCGGACCGAATGGGCCGAGCGCCAGATGCCGGTGCTGCGGCAGCTGCGCGAGCGCTTCACGCGCGAGCGGCCGCTGCAGGGCAGGAGGCTCGCGGCGTGTCTTCACGTCACGACGGAAACGGCGAACCTCGCGGTGACGCTGCAGGCCGGTGGTGCCGACGTCGCGCTGTGCGGCTCGAACCCGCTGTCGACGCAGGACGATGTGGCCGCGCATCTCGTGCGCGATCACGGCATCAAGGTGTTCGCGATCAAGGGCGAAGATCACGCGACCTATTACGACCACATTCGCGCAGCGCTCGCGCACCGGCCCGACATCACGATGGATGACGGCGCCGATCTGGTCGGCGCGCTCCACATGATCGCGCTGAATCGCCTCGAC
This sequence comes from Gemmatimonadales bacterium, assembly GCA_035710265.1. Classification (GTDB taxonomy): domain Bacteria; phylum Gemmatimonadota; class Gemmatimonadetes; order Gemmatimonadales; family GWC2-71-9; genus 20CM-2-65-7. The sequence goes on from DASTDR010000008.1 coordinate 20,288, forward strand.
GACCTGGCCCCGCCCGTACGGAAGTGGGTGGAGACACTGTCCGCGGCGGACCGCAAGGCGCTCGTATCGGGCGTGATCGGATCGACCGAGGAGACCACGACGGGTGTGATCCGGCTCAAGGCCATGGCCAAGGACGGGGTGCTAGCGTTCCCCGTGATTGCGGTTAACGACTCGCAGACCAAGCATTTGTTCGACAACCGTTACGGCACGGGTCAGTCCACGCTCGACGGGATCATTCGCGCCACGAACCTCCTGATCGCCGGGAGCACCGTGGTGGTGGCGGGGTATGGGTGGTGCGGCCGGGGATTCGCGATGCGGGCGCGCGGCGCCGGAGCGAACGTCCTGGTGACCGAGATCGACCCGATGAAGGCGCTCGAGGCGCAGATGGACGGCTACCGGGTCGTACCGATGGAAGAGGCGGCCCCGATCGGTGATCTGTTTGTGACGTTGACGGGCAATGTCGAGGTCATCCGGGTTGAGCACATGAAGGCGATGAAGGATGGTGCCGTCGTGGCGAACTCGGGGCACTTCAACGTCGAAATCGATCTCGAAGGATTGAAGAAAGTCGCGAAAGGTCCGGTGCTCGTGCGGGAATTCGTCGAAGAATTCCAATTGGGCGGCAAGAAGCTGTTCGTGCTCGGCGAGGGCCGCTTGATCAACCTCGCCGCCGCCGAAGGCCATCCCGCGAGCGTGATGGATATGTCGTTCGCCAATCAGGCGCTCGCGGCGGAGCACGTAGTCAACAACGCGAAGCAGCTCTCCAAGGATGTCCACCGCATTCCCGCCGAGCTCGATCAGGAAATCGCCCGCCTCAAGCTGCAGTCGATGGGCGTGGCGATCGACACCTTGACCCCTGCACAGCGCAAGTATCTCGCGTCCTGGGATATGGGGACCTGATGTCCGCGCCCGGGGGAGCCATGCTGCAGGTGCGAGTAGCTCACCTCGGGCTGGATCGGACGACCAATACGCCGGTCGTGATTCTGCAGGAGCAGGAAGGCCAGCGCGTGCTGCCGATTTGGATCGGCCCCGCGGAAGCGAGCGCGATCGCGATGGAGCTGGCGGGGGTGAAGTTCTCCCGGCCGCTCACGCACGACCTCTTGAAGCAGGTCATCGTCGGGTTGGGAGCCGAGCTCCGCAAAGTCATCATCACGCAGGTCAAGGACAACACTTACTTCGCGGAGCTGCACATCTACCGGGGCGATACGGTCATTCAGATCGACGCGCGGCCCTCGGATTCGATCGCCCTGGCGCTGCGCCTCAAGGCGCCGATCATGACCAGCGATACGCTGCTCGAGCTGACCACGGTGGATACGAGCGAGGGCGGGATCCAGCCGGGGAGCGGGCCGCTCGATCCCGACACTCTGAAATCGCACCTGCAGAATCTCGATCCTGAAGATTTCGGGAAGTTCACGCCTTAGTCTGACGCTGCTCGTATGCCTTTCCCCGGCGCTCGCCGCGCAAAGCGTGAGCGTCAGCGGGCGAGTGCAGCGCGGCGGCCGCGACACGGTTCCCCTCTCGAACGCCTGGGTCGTCCTGCACAGGGTCACCCGTGAAGGCGGCGGGCCGGTCGATTCGGTGCGGTCCGACGCGCGCGGCCGCTACCGTCTGGCGCTCACCCGGCCCGACAGTACCGGCATGTACGTGGTGAGCGTCTGGTACGACAGCTTGGCGTATTTCTCGCAGCCGCTCAATGTCCAGGGCCGCCCCGCGGTGCACGTCGAGGACATCGTGACGTTTTCCACGTCCGTGACTGGGCCGCCGCTCCGCTTGACGCGCCGGCTCGCGACGGTCGCGGCCGCGCACGACGACGGTACGCGCGAAATCCTGGAGATCCTCGAAATCGAAAACCCCGGGTTCACGACGCGCATCACCAGAGACACGCTCGTGCCGACCTGGGCGGGGCAGTTACCCTCCGGCGTGGGGCAATTCCGCGGCGGCCAGGGCGACATCTCGCCCGACGCGATGATGTTTCGCAACGACAGCGTGTACGTGTTCGGTCCGATTCCGCCCGGCCCGGTGAAGCAATTGAGCTACGGCTACGCCCTGCCGGCCGGCACGCGCCTGCTGCGAATTCCGATCGATCAGCAGACCACGGAGGTCAACCTGCTGGTCGAAGACACGGCCGCGGCGGTGCGCGCGCCGAGGCTCGAATCGCTCGGCGTCCAGGAGCTGGAGCAGCGACGGTTCGCGACGTATCGCGCGGAGTCGCTGGCGGCGGGCGATCGCGTCGAGATCGATTTGCCGGCCACGGGATTTCGGGCGCAGAGGCTGTTGCCCTACGTAATCGCGGTGCTCGCCGGCGGCATGGTCGTCGCGCTCGTGTGGGCCTTGCGGAAGCGACCGGCAGCCGCATAGACTAGCTTCGTTCTCGCGAACGGGGATTACGGAAGCCGGTGTGAGTCCGGCGCGGCCCCGCCACTGTAACGGGCAGTAGCAGCGGCTCGAGCCACTGGGGAAACCTGGGAAGGCGAGCCGATTGGCCCGGAGCCAGGAGACGTCTTCGTTCGCGCCACCTGTAATTCCCTCGCGGGAGGGATGGTGCTGCGCAGACTTCTTCCGGTCTTCCTTCTCGTTTTCGGCTGTCAGTCGACGGCCGGACGGCCTGACGGCCGGACGGCCACGCGGGTCGTTTCGCTCCTGCCAACATTCACGGAAATCCTGTTTGCGATTGGTGCCGGGGATCGCGTCGTCGGCCGCACGACATGGTGTGACTACCCGCCGCAGGCACGCGACGTCCCGAGCGTCGGTGATGGCATTCCGCCCAATATCGAGGCGGTAGCGGGGCGCAAACCCGACCTCGTCGTCCTCTACAACTCAGGACCGAACGTCACCGCCGCGCAGCAGCTCGAGCGCATCGGCATTCGCACGGTGCTGCTCGACATGAATCGGCTGGAGGATCTCGGACCCGCGACCCGTAAGCTGGGCCAGCTCACGGGACTGCAGCAGCGCGCCGACTCCCTGGCGGCGGCGATGGACAGTTTGCCCTCCCGCCCCCTCCCGCCCCCTACGGCCAGCCTCGCCTTTGTCGTCTGGGACAACCCGCCCATCGTCATCGGCCGCGGCAGCTACCTCGATCAGCTCGCCAAGCTCGCCGGCGCTCGCAATGTGTTCGACGACCTCGCCGCGCCCTCGGCCCAGGTTTCGCTCGAAACGATCGCGGCCCGCAATCCGAAATGGATCGCCGTGCTGTCGGACTCCGCCGCACCGCCCGCGTTTGCCGCCCGGCGCGAATGGCGCGCGGTGGCGGCTGTGCGGGACGGGCGGTTCCTGCTGCTCCCAGGCGCACTGTTCGGCCGGCCCGGTCCACGGTCGGGTGAAGCCGTTCGCCGGCTGCAGGCGCTGATCGCCAGATGAAATGGGCGCTGCTGATCGCCGCGACGCTCGCCGCGCTCGTCGCCAGCGTGCTGCTGGGCCCCGCGTCCGTCCCGCTCGCGGACGTGTTGCGCTCCGACATCGTGTGGAACCTGCGCGCGCCGAGGGCGCTGCTCGCCTTTCTGGTGGGCGGCTCGCTGGGTGCCGCGGGGGCGTCGCTCCAGGCGCTCGTGCGCAATCCGCTGGCCGATCCGTTCTTGCTCGGACTCTCGGGCGGGGCAGGGCTCGGCGCCGTGCTGGCGATCGCGCTGCATCTCTCGGGGCCCTGGGCGCTGCCGCTCGCGGCGTTCGTGGGCGCCCTGGCCGCGCTCGCGCTCGTCTACCGGCTCGGCTTGATCGGCGGCGGCGCGCTCGACCCGCGCATTCTCCTGCTCGGCGGCGTGGCGGTCGGCGCGTTTGCCGCCGCGATCACGACGGCGATTGTGTCGCTCGCCGATGCCGCGGAGCTGCGCAATGCGTTTCTGTGGCTGTGGGGCGGATTGTCGGCCGCGTCGTGGGATTCCGTGCTGCTCGTCGCGATCTACGCGCCGATTCCGCTCATCGTGCTGCTGGCGGCGTCCCGCCCGCTCGACCTGTTGGCGCTCGGCGAAGAGTCCGCGCGTTACCTCGGCACGGACGTCGAGCGGGTGAAGCGCCGCGTCTATCTCGCCGCTTCGCTGCTGACCGCCGCGGCGGTGGCGGTGTCGGGCGTGATCGGCTTCGTCGGGCTGGTGGTCCCGCACATCGCTCGGCTCGCGTGGGGCCATCGCCATCGCGCGCTGCTCCCGGCGGCGTTTCTGGGCGGCGGCGCGCTCCTCGCGGTCGCCGACACGCTCGCTCGCACCGTCGTCGCACCTCGAGAGCTCCCCGTTGGTGTGGTGACGGCGCTGATCGGGGTGCCGGTGTTTGCGCTGCTGCTGCGGCGCTGGACCATCGCGTGAAAAACGTGCGTGGTACGTGGTGCGTGGGATGTGGGGCCGCATGATGCTCAAGCTCGAGAATGTGCGGTACTCCTACCCGAATACTCGGGGTGACGCGTTGGCCGCTGTCTCGCTGGCGGTGCAGCGTGGCCAGTTCCTCGCCGTGCTCGGGCCGAACGGCAGCGGGAAGACCACACTCGTGCGGATCGCGCTGGGCGCGCTCGTGCCGGCAGCGGGTTCGGCGGAGATCGAAGGACGACCTGCCCACGCATGGCCCCGTCAGGAGCTGGCGCGGCTCGTCGGAGTGGTCCCACAGCGCGAAGACAATCTCTTCCCGCAGCGCGTACGCGAGACCGTGCTGCTCGGCCGCTATCCCCATCTCTCGATGTGGGGCCGGGAGCGCGCCGAGGATCACGCCGCCGTTGACCGGGCGCTCGCGGCGTGCGACGTCGCGCAGCTCACCGACCGCTGGGTGTGGACGCTCTCGGGCGGCGAATACCAGCGCGTGCGGATCGCGCGCGCGCTCGCCCAGGAGCCGCGGCTGCTCGTGCTCGACGAGCCCGGCGTCTCGCTCGATCTGAAGCACGAGATGGGACTGTTTGAGCTCGTGCGCGGCCTCGTCGACACGCACGGCCTGGGCGTGCTGATGATCACCCACGATCTGAACCTCGCGGCCCGTTTTGCCGATGCGGTCGTGCTGCTGAGCGAAGGACGGATGATCGCCTCGGGATCGCCAACCGACGTGCTCACTCATGAAACCGTGCAAGCCGTGTTCTCCTGGCCCGTCGCCATGCACAGCGTCGACGGCCGGCCGCAGATGACTGCGTTACGAAAATCAAGGAGAGAGGACGCATGAATGTGGTTGTGCTCGTACTCGCGCTTGCCCAGCACCCTCAGGACACCATCGAGCTCAAGCCCGTTGTCGTCACGGCCACGCGCGCCGCGGTGCCGGCGGCACTGGTGCCGGCAGCGACCACCGTGTTGCGGGGGGCAGACCTCGAGGCCCATGGAGTGCGCACCGTTGCGCAGGCGCTTCAACTGGTGCCGGGCGCGCACATCGTGGAGACCGGCAGCTACGGCGGGCAGACATCGCTGTTCATGCGCGGGGGCGAGAATGATTACGTGAAGGTGTTGGTCGATGGTGTACCGCTCAACCAGCCAGGCGGTGGACTGAACCTGGCACACCTGACCACCGACAACGTGGACCGCATCGAGATCGTACGCGGCCCGGCCAGCGTGTTGTATGGCTCGGACGCCGTCACGGGCGTCGTCCAGATCTTCACGCGCGCTGGCACGGGCGCCGTGCGCATTGGCGGCGACGTGCGCGCTGGCACCTACGCGAGCACGCAATTCGGTGCGGATCTCGAGGGTGGCACGTCCGCGGCGGCGTATTCGGTGCGTGTGTCCCGGTTCGGCTCGGACGGACTGTATCCCGTCAACAATGAGTACCGGAATAGTGTGGTGAGCGGCCGGCTGCGGCTCCGGCCTGATGCGCGCACCGAAGCCGCTTTGTCGTATCGCTACGGCGACAACCTGTACCACTTCCCGACCAACAGCCAGGGTCAGCCGGCCGATTCCAACCAGCGCATGGCCGAGCGTGGGCCGCTCGCGAGCCTGTTCCTGCGCCGTGCGCTGGGTGCGATTGAGCTTACAGCGCAGGGCACCTGGCGTGAGGCGCGCCAGCTCTCGAACGACGAGCCCGATTCCCCCGGAGAAGACGGCACGTTCTGGAGCAACGATTACGTGCGGCGCGCGGGAGCGGGGCTCATGCTGACCTGGCGGCCGAGCCCTGGCGCGACGGCGCTGAGCGCGGGTGTGGACTATGAGGATGAGCGCCAGCGCGGCCGCAGTGAATTCAGTGCTTCGTTTGGGACGTTCCCGGATTCCATCGATGTCCAGCGCTGGACGACGGGATACTATGCTCAGGCCGTGGTCGATGTGGCGCCGGTCGCGATCACGGCCGGGGCGCGTCTCGATGACAATTCGCAATTCGAAACGCATGGCACGTATCGCGTAGGGGTCGTCTTCAAGCCGGCGGGCGCTGCACGCCTGCACGCCTCGATCGGGACGGGCTTCAAGGAGCCCACGTTCTTCGAGAACTTCGCGAGAGGGTTCGTGACCGGTAATCCCGACTTGCAGCCTGAGCGCTCGACCAGCTGGGAAGCCGGCGTCGAGCGGTCGTTGGCCAGCGGTCGCCTGACGCTGGGCGCGACCTTCTTCGATCAACGCTTCCGCGACCTCATCGATTTCACCGGTACGAGCTATTTGAATGTGCCCGGAGCGAATAGTCGGGGTGTCGAGCTCGACGCAGACGCCATTCTCACGCCCGCATTCGCGATGGCGCTGCGGTACACGTATCTGCACACCAACGTGAGCGCCGCGGGTATCGACTCGAGCGCGGATGCGTTATTCGTCCCCGGTAAGCCCCTGCTGCGACGTCCCGCGCACAGCCTGGTACCGGAGCTCGGCATGCAGCTGGGCGGGCGCACACGGTTGATCGCAGGCGCCCGTTGGGTCGGGAAGCGGGATGACCGCGATTTCGGTCAGCCCCCGGGGAGCCAGCGCGTGACGCTCGACCCGTACACCCACGTGAACATCGCCGCGCAATACACCGTATCCCGCTTCGAGCTGACCGGGAAGATCGAGAACCTGTTCGATGACCTGTCGCCCGAGATTACCGGATTCAGGCCGCGCGGCCGCACGATCCTGCTTGGGGGTCGGTTCTCGACGGGCCTGTAAAGGTCCGCATGCAGGGCTTAGCTTCCGGGTGGGTTCATCCTGTTGGAGGCCGTTGATGCGCTGCTTCGTCGTCGCCGCGTTGCTCGCGATGCTCGTTTGTCCGGCATTCGCGCAGGCACCCAAGATCACACCCGCGGGCGACCCCTCGGTTCGTAACGACACGATCTACAAGCTTGCTGTGAATCCCGCCGAGTACGAGGAAGAGGACTACATCTATCTCCTCGATGACGGCGTCGTCCGGTTCGAAGCCGACGGCCGCGGCAGCCGCACCTACCGCCAGGTGATTCAGGTGCTCAATCAGGACGGTGCCGAGGCGTGGGGCGAGCAGAGCTTCTCCTACTCGGGCGGGTCGGAACGACTCACGCTCAACTGGATTCGCGTCCTCAAGCCGACGGGTGAGGTCATCAGCGCGCAGCCGGCGCATGAGCAGGAATCGCTCGCGCCGGTCGCCTTCGATGCGCCCGTGTACTCGGATCAAAAGGTGCGCCGGGTGACGCTCAGCGGCGTCGCGCCCGGCACACTGGTCGACTGGAGTTACACGGTCGAGCGCACCAAACCGCTGGTTCCCGGTGACTACTACAGCGCCTGGCGCGTCACCACGGGACTCCTGACGCGGCGCTCCCGGCTGATCGTGGACGTCCCGGCATCGGTCAGCCCGCGCATTCAAGAGCACAATGTGCGCTTCAAGCGCGGCGAGACGGTGGCGCGCGGCCGCCGCGTGTACACCTGGGCGACGAAAGACGTTCAGAAGCTCGAGGGCGAGCTGTTCGCGGCGGCGCCCAATACGCTTTCCGTGAGCATTGACGTGGGCGCGCCGATCAGCTGGGCGGATCTCGCGCGGTGGTATGCCGAGCTCTCAGCCGGCCGCTATACGCTCACTCCGGCGCTCGAGACGCAGCTGGCGGGGCAGGTCAAGGCCGCGCGCACACTCGAGGACTCACTGCGCGCCGTGCATCGCTGGGTGTCGCAGGATTTCCGCTACGTCTCGCTGTCACTCGGTATCGGCGGCTACCTGCCGCGGTTACCGGCGGAGGTCCTCGAGACGCGGTACGGCGACTGCAAGGACAAGGCAACGCTGTTCATCGCGCTGGTGCGGCGCATGGGTGGAGGACTCAAAGCCTATCCCGTGCTGCTCAGCTCGACCGGCGGTGCGGACTCGACCTTGCCCACGATCAATCAGTTCGACCACATGATCGCGGCGGTGGACCGGCCGGGCGACACTGGCGGCCGGCTGTACTTCGACCTCACGTCGGAGCTGACGCCGTACGGGGAGCTGCCGCCGGACGAAGAGGGCTCGTTCGCGCTGGTAGTGCACGATGACGGTACGTTCGAGCAGATCGTCCTGCCCGAAGGTCCGCCGAGCGCGAACCGGTCGGAGACGCAGATCGTCGGCGAGCTGAGCACGGACGGCTTGTTTACCGGCCGCTACACTGAGATCAAGAGCGGCTCGCTCCAGTACTCGCTGCGGAGCGCGTATGCGCGGGTATTCAGCAAGGACGAGCTCAGCCGGATGACGCAGGCGATCGCGAACGTCGTGTTCACTGGTGCCTCAGGCGACAGCCTGCGCGTGTTCGACGGACGCGATCTCCAGGCGAAGCCGGTGCTCTCACTGACCGTGCAGAACGCACCGGTGCTGTCCGGTAGCGGCAGCACGCGGATCTTCACGTTGCCCGCCGCGATGCCGAACTTCAACTCGCTGAGCCTCGTGTCCCAGCTCGAGCAGCGCAAGCCCCGCCGCTACCCGATCGACATCGGGGACGTGATCGGTCCACTCGAGATCGTATCGGAGCTGCGCATGACGCTGCCTGCGGGATGGAAGGCGGACCTGCCGCCCAACGTCACCGAGCAGAGTCAGTTTGGGAGCTACCAGGCCGAATACGCGCAGGCGGGCCGGGAGCTGCATGTGCGGCGTCGCATGTCGGGGACGAAAGGCACGGCGCCGCCGGACAGTATCGACGCGTTGATTGCCTGGCTGCGTGCCATTTCGAAAGACGACGTCAAGTTCATCGTCCTGCAACCGGGGAAATGAAGCGGCGGCGAAGCGAGGCGGCGGCGAGTGGGCGGCGGGGGGCGGCGAAAGTATGCATGATGCAGGGAATTGATGGCGTCCATCGTTCCGGGCTCGGTATCCAGGACGGATGGCTCCCCACAAGCGGTTCTTGGCATGGCAGGAGTGCAATCGACTCGTTATTGCCGTCTACAAGTCCACGGAATCGTTCCCCAAGCATGCGCTGTATGGTCTCACCTCACAGGTGCGGCGAGCAGCGTTTTCAGCGGCGGCGAATATCGTCGAGGGCGCAGCGCGAAAGGGCAGAGCTGAGTTCCGCCGGTTTCTAGATATCGCGCTTGGTTCGTTGTCTGAGGTGGAATACGCTCTCGAGGTCGGTCATGCCCTGGGTTACCTCACGGACGAGGTTCATGCTTCATTGATCGTGCTTCAGCGTCGGGCACGGTTCTTTACGTGGAGACTCCAGAAGTCGATGCGGTAGGTTCCGCGGTCATCGGCGCCCGCTCGCCGCCCTTCGCCGCCGTAGTATCTCGCCGCCGCATTACCACGCCGCCGCCTCTCTCGCCGCCTATATTTCCGACGTGAGTCTCGTCTCCACCCCAGCCATCGTCCTGCGCACCTACCCGTACAGCGAGACGTCGAAGATCGTGCGCCTCGCGACGCGCGACTACGGCGTGCAGAGCGCGATTGCGAAAGGCGTGCTGCGCCCCAAGAGTCCGTTCGGGGCTGCGCTCGAGACGTTGAGCGAAGGGGTCGCGCAACTGTATCACAAAGAGACGCGCGAGCTGCAGATCCTCGCCGCCTTCGATGTCGTGCAGTTGCGGCGCGACCTCGCCGCTGATTTGGGCCGTTTCGCTGGAGCGGGCGCGTTGTCGGAAGTCATGCTGAAGATGGCCCCGCCCGCGCCGCTGCCCGCGGCGTACGAAGCCTTCATCCTCGGCCTCGATGCGCTCGCGAGCGCACAACCTGAGAATGCCGACGCGATGGCGGTGCGGTGGCTCTGGCTCCTGGTCGGCGTGCTGGGTTTCGCGCCGCAGCTCGATGCGTGCGTGCGCGACGGCAATGCCGTCTCCGGGACGGTGGCCTTCAGCGCCGCCGAGGGCGGGGTATTGTGCGTGAAATGCGCCGGACTCAAACCGCCTACCCGCCTGCCACCGAAGGCCTACAGCGATCTGCGGTCATTGAACGACGAATCCGCGGAGCTGCCCGCGCTGGATACGGCACACGCCGCAGCGCATCGCCGCCTCGTCGCCCGATTCATTCGCCACCACCTCGGCGAAATCGATGCTGGTCCCTCCCCCCACCGCAACGGTACCCGCGAGCGCGCGAGCGCAATCGACATCTGGGAACGAGGCTCGTGGATTTCGTAGTCGGCACCGCCGGCCACATCGATCACGGGAAAACTGCGTTAGTCAAAGCCCTGACCGGCGTCGACACCGACCGCTGGGAGGAAGAGAAACGCCGCGGAATCACCATCGATCTTGGCTTCGCGCCCCTGCCGCTGCCCGGCGGGATCAAAGCGAGCGTGGTCGACGTGCCGGGGCATGAGGGATTCGTCAAGAACATGCTCGCCGGCGCGACGGGGGTCGACGTCGCGCTGCTCGTCATCGCCGCCGACGAAGGGATCATGCCGCAGACCGAAGAACATCTCGCGATCGTGGAGCTGCTCGGCGTGCGGCGCGGGATTCCCGTCCTCACCAAGCGCGACCTCGTGGACGACGAGTGGTTGGCGCTTATCACCAGTGAAGTCGCGGCGCGCCTAGCGGAGAGCCGGATTCCGTGGGAGTCTCCGATCGCCGTCTCGGCGGTGAGCGGCGAAGGGCTCGGTGCGCTTCGAGAGCGGCTATCGGCTATCGGCTCTCGGCTATCGGGACGACCGACTGAAGATCTGTTTCGGCTCCCGATCGATCGGGTCTTCGCGCTGCCCGGCGCGGGGACCGTCGTCACTGGATCCAGCTGGAGTGGCTCCGTCGCTCCTGGTTCCTTCGTGCGACTGCTGCCGCTGAATCGTGAGGTACGCGTGCGTTCGATTCAGGTGCACAGCGAGGATGCTGCGCAGGCGGGGCCGGGCCGGCGCACGGCGCTCGCGCTCGTTGGTGTCGACAAGGACGAGCTCGAGCGGGGGCACGTCGCTGTGACCGGCCCCGGGTGGCAGTCCACCGAGATGCTCGACGTCGCGCTCGAGTTGCTTCCAACAGTCAAGAAACCGCTGGCCATCCGGACTCGTGTGCGGGTGCATCTCGGAACCGCCGAAGTGCTGGCTCGTGTGGCGCAGGTTCGGGCGATCGCGCCGGGTGAAACGGCGCTCGCTCGGCTCGTGCTCGAACGGCCCCTGGTCGCGCGCGGCGGCGATCGGTTCGTGATCCGCAGCTTCTCGCCCGTCACCACGATTGGCGGCGGCACCGTTCTTGATCCATTTCCGCCCAAGCGACCGCGCGTTGCGGAGCGTGGACTGCGCCTGGATCAGCCGCCCGCTGAGCGCGTGGGCAGATTTGTAGATGAAGCGGGACTCTTGGGAGTTAGGATTTCGGAATTGGGAGTCCGGGGGGGTGTGCTGCCTTCTGACGTTGCTCGAACCATCGAAGCCGCAGGCAAGGGCATCCTTACTGTAGGCGAAACTCTCGTCTCGCGGGGCGCGATCGCGCACGAGATCGAGCGTCTGGCCGCCGTCGTTGCCGCGCATCACGAGCAGCACCCGCTCGATCCTGGTTTTTCGCTGCAGGCGTTGCGTGCGACGGTGAACGCGCCCGCGCCGGTGCTCGATTTGCTGGTGGAGCATGGCGTCAAGAAGCAGGCGTGGGAGTTGACTGAGGGCGGCGCCGCGGTCAGGAAGCCGGGGTGGCAGGCAGCGCTCAAAGCCCGCGCGGGCGAAGCGGGGGGGCGTTTGGCGCAACGACTGGCGGAGGCGCGCTGGCAGATTCCGACCGTGGCGGAGCTCGAGAAAGAGTTCTCCGACCCGAGCGTGCCCGCGTTGTTGGCGCACCTCGCCCGCGAGGGTTCGGTCGAGCGAGTCGACCAGGAACGTTATGCGCTGAAACAGGCCTTGGACGAGTTCCGTCGAGCGGTCGAGGATACGTTGCGGGAACTGGGCGCCGCCACACCGGCACAATTCCGCGACCGGCTGGGCCTGACGCGCAAGTACTTGATCCCGCTGCTGGAGTGGGCGGACCGTCGCGGCATCACTGCCCGAAAGGGCGATACCAGGGTTTTACGTGCTTGACGAGGGTTAATTCGGTTCCTACGTTCACTCTGTCAACACCCTCGCGCCCTGTACCTACAAGGAGAGCGGTCTAACGCATCTTTACGTCTGCCAGGAGTCGGTGAGATGAAGCTGTACTGGGTTGTACTGGCCCTCTGGCTTGGGGGAGGGCTGCTGGGTGGAGTGGAGGGAGTGTCAGGGCAGGGGACGCCCCCGCCCGCCCCTCCGCTGGTCGAGCTAAAGCAGAACTACCCGAACCCGTTTAACCCGGCGACCAC
>DASTDR010000009.1:0-2066 GCA_035710265.1 Gemmatimonadales bacterium
CAGTCCGAGTAGTCCATTGGACCTTGGTATCGCTTGCAACGAGAACTCGGCTTCGCGCCGAGACGAGGTGTGGTCGATACCTTCGTCTGATAGATCCGGCCACGCGTGTCTGGTTTCATGTGTTCGAGGAGAACAGCGTGCATTCACTCGAACGTTTGGGCCGTGGCGCCACCTTCCGAAGCGGACTCATCGTCCGTCGCGCGAGCGCTCCACGGGCAGTATTCGAGAACGACACGACGTCGGTAAAGTGAGGTGCATCATGCAAGCGATTCGCGTACACCACTTCGGCGGCGTCGACTCCCTCGTGGCGGAGGACGTGCCGCGGCCGGCTCCAGGCGACGGTGAGGTGTTGCTGCGCGTGAAAGCAGCAGGCGTCGGCCCATGGGACGCTTGGATCAGGTCCGGGCGGAGCGTCGTTCCTCAGCCACTACCGTTGACACTCGGGTCCGACGTGTCCGGGCTTGTCGAACATGTCGGTGCAAGGGTCTCGCAGTTCCGGGCTGGCGATGCCGTGTTTGGCGCAACGAACGCCCGATTCACCGGTGGATACGCCGAGTACGCAGTGGCATCGGCGACGAAGCTCGCGAAGATGCCGCAGCGACTGGGATTCATAGAAGCGGCTTCAGTACCGGTCGTCGCATGCACCGCATGGCAGATGGTCGTTGAGTACGGAGCGATAGACGCGACGAAGCGAGTCCTCGTCCATGGCGCAGCCGGGAATGTCGGCGCCTACGCCGTGCAGCTGGCAAGTAGGGTTGCGCATGAAGTGATCGCTACCGCGTTCTCGGGCGATGTCGCGTACGTCCAGACACTCGGTGCCGACAGGGTCATTGACGTGCAGAAGTCGCGATTCGAGGAGGTACTTACCGACGTTGATGTCGTGCTCGACACGGTCGGCGGCGAGACGCAGGACCGATCCTTCATCGTCCTGAGGCCCGGCGGCGTTCTGGTCTCGGCTGTGGCCGCGCCCGATCAGCAGAAAGCTGGTCGCCATGGCGTAAGGGCGCTGTTCTTTCTCGTCGAGGTCTCATCCCGGCGCCTCGAACAAATTGCGTCCCTGATCGAGGCCGGTGAACTAACGACAAGCGTGGGCGATGTGCTGCCACTTTCCGCCGCCCGAATCGCCCACAAAATGCTCGCAGGCAAGCCGCACAAGCGCGGAAAGATCGTTCTGACCGTAGACGGGTCTCAATGATGTCCACACTACAGATCAGAGCAGATCGGACACTCACCACGAGAGGATCAGCGCTTGTCGAATCCGGCGCCAGATCGACGTGCTGCTCCGCTACGTGCCTGTTGGCCCAAACCGTTCCGTGCGGATCGCGTGGCCCGGTTGTCCTGCCTGTAACAGCAAGGCAGATACCGCCTCCACGAATCCGGCGCTACCGCAGACGAAGCTGTCAGCCACTCCGCCGAGGCCTTCCAGCAGCGCCTGGACGGCTGGCAGGTCGATACGCCCGACCCGACCGGACCAGCCCGGTGCAGAATCCCGCGTCAGCGTCGTTCGAAGCGTGAATCGGGGATCGTTGCGTGCGAGATCCGTGAGCTCCTCGTGGTAGATCACATCCTCGCGGGTGCGGGCCGAGTACAGGAGTGCTGCGGGCGCAGCGCTGCCTGACAATCTCCGGTGCCGCAGCATGCACATGAGCGGCACAATCCCACTCCCGCCGCCGACCAGCAGAAGAGGACGCCGCCGTTCCAAAGCGGACCAAACGAAATGCCCTCCGATTGGCCCGCGAAGTTGAATCGTGTCGTCGGGTTCCAGTTGGCCGGTAAGGAACGGAGACACCTCGCCGTTATCCAGGCGCTCGACGGTGAGCTCCAGCGCGGACACCTCGGGCGGCGAGGCGATGGAGTAACTGCGTTCCGCACGGTAGCCGTCCTCGGCCGTCAGGCGTACGTCGGCGTGCTGGCCCGCTAGGTGGCCGGGCCAGTTGCTGACCGCAAACCGAATGGTCTTCACCCGACGCGTCTCTTCACGGATGGAGACGACGGTCGCGGGCTGCCAGGCGGATGCCTTGGGAACTTTAATCACCGTCGTACCGCTGTTCCCGCGACGGGTCACC
>DASTDR010000010.1:0-3207 GCA_035710265.1 Gemmatimonadales bacterium
GGCGCGTTCATGACCGGTTCGGCGGCTGGGCGACCGAGAGCAACATCTACTGGCGGGCATCCCTCTTTGCGGAAGTGCAGCACGGCGCCGAAGACGTCGGCATCCGCTACGGCAACCGGCGGCTGTTCTGGACGCGCCTGCGCTTCGCGGATAGCGCGCGCACGGTGCTTGTCGCCACGGCGCATCTCACCCATCAGCGCGAAGCGCAGGAAGCCCGCACCGGGCGCTCGCCGCGCGTGCGGCAGACCCGGCGCATCATCGGCGCACTGGGGCGCCTTGGCCGCGCCCGCGAGCCAATATTCTTCATGGGCGACATGAACGATCCGGTGCACCCGGCCCACCTGCTCCACGCGGCGGGCTATTCCAGCTGCTTCGGGGCGCTGGGCCTGCAACCGCCGGCGACATTCAAATGCTATCCGACCGCGGACGTCCGGCCGGGCCTGCCGCCGGTGAGCCAGTGCATCGACTGGCTGTTCGCGAATCGGCACGCGCGCGCGATCGCCGCCGCCGTTCCCGCCTTCTACTTCAAAGACGCCGCGCCCTCCGATCACTGGCCGGTGCAGGCGGTATATGAGATATCCTCCTGAGAACCCGGGAGCGGGAGCGTTGCGGGACCCATGACCCGCACGCAGAATTAAAGCTTTGACACAGAGGACACAGAGGACACAGAGGAGTACAAATGGGGTTGGAACGGGGATCAAAACTCCGGGAACATGGACCAGGATGAAAAAAACGGGCCGAATCCGGCATCGCACGTCCCGTACTCACGAAGTTCGATGCAATGTTTTTTGTATAGGTCTTTCTCTGTGTCCTCTGTGTCCTCTGTGTCGATGCTTGAAGCTTGAAAAGCGAATGAAATGAAACCGACGAATCTGCTGTTCATCCTTTCCGACGAGCACAACAAGCGCGTCACCGGTTGCTACGATCATCCGATGATTCGCACGCCCAACCTGGACGCGCTGGCGGCGCGCGGCACGCGCTTCACCAGCGCCTACACCAACTGCCCGATCTGCGTGCCCGCGCGCGCGAGCTTCGCCACCGGGCGCTACGTGCACGAGGTGCGCTGCTGGGACAACGCGATTGCTTTCGACGGGCAGGCGGACACCTGGGGCCACCGGCTGATGGAGCAGGGCCATCACGTGGCCTCGATCGGCAAGCTGCACTACAAGGAATCGAAGCCGGATGTAAACGGCTTCGACGAGGAAATCCTGCCGCTGCACATCGTCAACGGCGTGGGCGACCTGCTGGGACTCATCCGCGACGAGCTGCCGCGCCGGCCCGGCTCGCTGAAGCTCGGGCCGGAAGCCGGTCGCGGGGAATCGGAGTACACGCATTACGACCGCTCGATCGCCGACGAGACCGTGAAGTGGCTCAAACATTCGGCGCCGAAACACCGGCAGAAGCCCTGGGCGCTGTACGTGGGCTTCGTCTCGCCGCATTTCCCGCTGATCGCGCCGCCGCAGTTCTTCGACATGTACCCGGAGGACCGCGTGCCGTGGCCGGATATGTATGCCCCGGACGAGCGCCCGCGCCATCCTTTCATCGACGCCATGCGGCGGTGCCTGTGCTTCGACGAGCCGTTCGACGAGGCGATGGTGCGCCGCGCGATCACCGCCTATTTCGGCCTGACCACGTTCCTGGACGACAACATCGGGAAGATCCTGCGCGCGCTCGACGAAACCGGGATCGCGCAGGAAACTCGCATCGTTTACTCGTCGGACCACGGCGACAATCTCGGCACGCGCGGCCTGTGGGGCAAGTCCACCATGTACGAGGAGTCGGCCGGTATCCCGATGATCATGGCGGGACCCGGCGTCCCGGCCGGCAGGGTATGCGACACGCCGGTCACGCTGGCGGACGGGTTTCCCACTTTCATCCAGGCGCTCGGCGCGCAACCCGACCCGCGCGACCGCGGCCTGCCGGGCGTGTCGCTGCTCGACATCGCGCTGGGCGCGGTGCCGCAGCGGACCATCCTCTCCGAGTACCACGCCGCGGGCGCCATCACCGGGTCGTACATGATCCGCCACGGGCAGTACAAGTACGTCCACTACGTCGGCATGCCGCCGATGCTGTTCGATCTCCAGGCCGATCCGCGCGAGCGCAACGACCTGGGGCGCAACCCCGCGTTCAAGGCCGTGTGCGCCGAATGCGATTCGCAATTGCGCAATGTCGTGGACCCCGAGGCGGCGGACCGGCTCGCGCGCGCGGACCAGCGGGCCTGCATCGAGAAAAACGGCGGCAAGGAAGCGATCCTCAAGAAAGGCACCTTCCGCTACTCGCCCCCGCCGGGCGTCAAGGCCACGTACTATTGATTAAATCGGGACGCACGCGCCCGTTTAATTCCGCCCGTTCGAACGGACAGCGAAGCTGCCGTTCAATGCGCGGAGCATGAGTCGGATAACGAGGAGTAATCATGCTCCAGATCTTTGTCGCCGCCGCACTGCTGCTCGTGGCAACTGCCGCGCCAGCCCAGCCCTATCCGACGAGGCCGATCCGGTTCATCGTGCCCTCTCCCCCCGGCGGCTCGCCGGACATCCTCGCGCGGATCGTCAGCCAAAAGCTGTCCGAGCAGATGAAGCAGCAAGTCGTCGTGGACAACCGCGGCGGCGCGAGCGGCATCATCGGCGTCGAGCTGGTGGCGCGCGCGGCGCCCGACGGCCACACCGTACTGCTCGTGACGTCGACCAGCTTCGGCTCGCTGCCCGCGCTCAGGAAGAAACTGCCTTACGACGCGGAAAAGGATTTCATCCCGCTCTCGCGCATCGCCTGGGTGGCCAACGTGGTCACGGTCAATGCGAAGCTGGGCGCGAACAGCATGGCGGACCTGGTAAGACTCGCGAAAGAGAGACCCGGCCAGCTCAATTACGGCTCGGCGGGCAACGGCACGCCGGCGCACCTTGCGGGGGCGATGCTGAACGTGCTCGCCGGCGTGAACACGGTGCACGTGCCGTACAAGGGAGCGGCGCTGGCGATCGCCGACCTCATCGGCGGCCAATTGCAGATCCTCATCACCTCTCCGCTGGTCGCCATGCCGCACGGACGCGCCGGGCGCGTCAAGGTGCTCGCCACGACCGGCGCGAAGCGCGACCCGTTGCTGCCGGAACTGCCGCCCGTCGCGGACACCGTGCCCGGCTATGAAATCGTCCAGTGGTGGGGGGTCGCGCTGCCCGCGCATACGCCGGGGCCGATCGTGAAGCGCCTGCACCA
>DASTDR010000011.1:0-14992 GCA_035710265.1 Gemmatimonadales bacterium
GTAGTGGAGCGATTCGGTATCGGCGGTGACACGGCGGATGGTGCGATGCAGCTTCTGTAGCACGTCGCCTGTGCCGCCCTTCGCCGCCCCCTCGCCGCCCTTCGCCGCCGTTTGTTGCACCGCCCACCACACCTTCTCGAGAAAGCGCCGGATCCCCACGATTCCTTCGTCGCGGAAGTCGCCGCCTTCCTGGAACGGGCCGAGGAACATCAGGTACATCCGGAACGTGTCGGCGCCCCACTGCTGGATGTAGGTGTCCGGCACGACGACGTTGCCGCGCGACTTCGACATCTTCGCACCGTCCTTCACGATCAGCCCGTGCGCGCGGAACTTCGGATAGGGCGACTCGAACGGCACGTGCCCCAGGTCCTGCAGCACGAGGTTCACGAACCGGGCGTACAGGAGGTGCAGGACCGCGTGTTCGTTCCCGCCGATGTAGCTGCTCACGGGCAGCCACTTCCTGGATCGCGCCGGATCGAACGGACGGTCGGTGAACTCGGTGGACGGATACCGGAGGTGATACCAGGCTGAGTCGAGGAACGTATCGGAGACATCGGTCTCGCGCCGGGCGCGCTTGCCGCACTGCGGACAGGGCACGAAGTACCACTCCTCGTGGCGCGCGAGCGGGCTCACGCCGCTATCGTCGGGGCGGAAATCCTCGATGTAGGGCAGCTCGACCGGCAGATCCTGTTCCGGCACCGGAACAACGCCGCACTGCTCACAATAGATGATTGGGATCGGCGGGCCCCAGTAACGCTGACGCGAGATGCACCAGTCGTGCAGCCTGAACTGGACGCGCGGCGTTGCCAGGCCGCGCTCCGACAGCCAGGCGACGATCTTGCGCGCCCCATCGGCGCACGACAGGCCGTCGAACGCTCCCGAGCTCATGAGCGTGCCTTCGTCAGTCACGGTGGGAAGGGGCTCGCCACCGGCGGTCGCCACGACCTGCCGCACGGGAAGCTTGAACTGGGTCGCGAACTCAAAATCGCGCTTATCGTGCGCGGGAACCGCCATGATGGCGCCCGTGCCGTATTCCATCAGTACGTAATCGGCGATCCAGATCGGAATGGCCTCGCCCGTGGCCGGATTGCGCGCGTACGAGCCGATGAAGACACCCGTCTTGGTCTTCTCGCCGACGCGCCGGGACACGATATCCTTGGACTGCACTTCGCGCTGGTACGCTTTCACGGCCGTGCGCTGCTCGGCCGCTGCCAGCTCGTCCACGAAGGGATGCTCGGGCGCGAGCACGAGATACGTCGCGCCGAACACGGTGTCGGGCCGGGTCGTGAACACCGTGATCTTCTTGCCGCCGGGCGTCTCGAAGATCAGCTCGGCGCCTTCGCTCCGGCCGATCCAGTTGCGCTGGAGCAGCTTGGTCGAGCTCGACCAATCGATGCGATCGAGATTGGCGAGGAGCCGCTCGGCAAAATCGGTGATGCGGAAGAACCACTGGTCGAGAAAGCGCTGCTCCACCAGGGTGTCGCAACGCTCGCAACGGCCGTCGATCACCTGCTCGTTGGCGAGCACCGTCTTGTCTTTGGGGCACCAGTTGACCGCCGCCCGCTTCTTGTAGGCGAGCCCCGCCTTGAAGAGCTGGATGAAAATCCACTGCGTCCATTTGTAATAGGCTGGATCCGTCGTGGACAGCTCGTGGCGCCAGTCGAACATGCCGCCCATCTGCCGGAGCTGCCGGCGGAAGGTCGCAATGTTCTGCGGGATCAGCTTGGCGGGATTGATGCCGCGCTGCAGTGCGTAATTCTCGGAGTGGATGCCGAAGGCGTCGAATCCCATCGGCTCGAACACGTCGAAGCCCTGGAGCCGCTTGAACCGCCCGTGGATGTCCGCACCGGTGAACGCGAACATGTTGCCGACGTGCAACCCCTCCGCCGACGGGTACGGGAACATCATGAGGTTGTAGAAGGGCCGAGCCGCCCGATCGAGGTCGGGCTCGTTCGTGTGTCGCTCAGCCCAGCGCGCCTGCCACTTTGCCTCGAGCGAACCCGGATCGTAGCTTGGGACGTCACGCATGCGTGCCGATAATTAAAACATGGCCATCAAGTCCCAACAACTCCGCCAGAGTTTTCTGATCTCCGGCGCGGGCGCCGCCGTGTTGCTGGTCATTTTCGTCGCCTGGCTCACGAGCAGCCGGGTCGGCGCGGTGCTCGAGCAGCAGGCCGACGTACGCGGCCGGGACGTGGCCACACGGGTCGCCGCCATCGTCACACAGTACCTCAAGGAACGCCGCCGTGAGGTGGTCTCGCTCGCCAGCCAGCCGCAGCTGATCGCCGCGGTACGCGATGCCGGCCAGTCAGCGGCGGCACGCGGGCTCGATCGGATGCCGATCGCCGATCTCGAGCGGACGTTCAACGGGACGCGCCAGCTCGGTGGGGATCCCGTGCTCCGTGACTACCTGCGCGCCTACACCACGATTTCCGACTTCGCCGAGATCATCGTCACCGATAGGCATGGCTTCAACGTGCTGGCGTCGAGCCGTCCCTCCGACTTCGTGCAGCGCGATGAGACGTGGTGGCAGCGCGCCATCGCGGACGGCTCGTACGAGGGCGATGCGCGGTATGACTCCTCCGCGCGCGCGGCCGCGCTCGAGTTCGACGTCGCGATCCGGGCGCCGCGGCTGCAGAACCCCGTCGGCGTGCTGAAGGCGGTTTTCGCGCTGGACCGGCTCACCGCGCTGCTGGGCAGCGCAGAGCTTTCCGGCAATGCGTACCTCGAGATCGTCGACGGCCGCGGCGTCGTGCTCGTCGCCCGAGACCAGGCGCTCCTGCTGCAGCCGCTCCCGGACAGCGCCACCATCCCCCTCCGGCCCGACGTTACCACCGCCATGGTGGAGACCCGGGGCGCGCCGGAGCTCGTCGTCACGGTGCCCGCCAATCAGGGAGAATGGTGGGTGCTGTACCGCGAGCCGACCGCTGCCGCGTTCGCGGTGGCACGTCGCACGCAACGCACCGTGTGGCTCGGTGCCGTCCTGGTGGCCGCGGTGGCGGTCGGCGCGCTGTTCGGACTGTCGCGGCGCCTCGGCCGACTCGTGACCGAGCCCGTGCGCGCGGCCGGCGCGATCGCGAGCCGCGTGGCCGGCGGCGATCTCTCGGTGACGGTCTCGACGCACCGCGCCGAAGCGACCGAAGTGGCGGAGCTGCTGTCGTCCGTGCACTCGATGGTCGTGGCGCTGCGCCGCCTGGTGGGCGCGATCCGCTCGGCGGCGGACGAATCCGCCGCGATGGCAACGGAGATCTCGGCCTCGACCGAACAGATGAGCGCATCGACGGAGGAAATGGCCGGCACGTCGCAGGACCTCTCGCGCCGTGCCGGCGAGCAGGCGCAGATCGTCCGCGCGGCGGCCGACGATGCCGCGCGCATCCTGCAGATCGCGGTCAAGCTCGCGCAGGGCGCCGAGGAATCCGCTCGGCGCAACGCCGACCTGTCCGCGCTCGCGCGCCGGCACAAAGACGGGCTCGATCAGAGCACGACGCGGCTCGCGAAGCTCGCGGATGAAATCGCCAAGGGCGCCGAGGAGGCGGAGGCGCTCGCGCAGGCCTCGGCGAGGATTCAGGTCTTCGTGGCGCAGGCCAAGGCCGTGGCTACCCAGACGAACATGCTCGCGTTGAACGCCGCGATCGAAGCGGCACGCGCCGGGCCGCAGGGGCGCGGCTTCGCGGTCGTCGCAGACGAAGTTCGAAAGCTGGCGTCGGTCGCAGCGTCGGCTGCGGGTGAAACGGCCGATACCGTGCGCGGCGTGCTCACGCGCGTGCAGGCAACGCGCGACCGGCTGGTGCGGCTGGCGGAGGGCGCCACGGCGGCGCGGGAGGCTTCGCAGTCGGCAGGCCAGGGACTCGCGACGGTCGCGGGCGAGGCCGATGCCAACGACAAATGGAGCCGCGAGATCGCGCAGTCGGCTGCGGAGCTCAATGCGCTGGTTGAAGAGATCGCGAACCGGCTGGGGACGGTGGCGACGCAGACGGACGCGTTGCTGGCGTCGGCCGAGGAGCTCGCCGCCTCCGGCGAAGAACAGAGCGCGTCGACGCAGGAAATTGCGTCGTCGGCCAATCAGCTCGCGGAAGCCTCCGACAGGCTTACGGGGGCGGTGAAGTCATTCAGGCTACTGGCTGACGAACACCGGCCGCAGGCTGCCGACTAAACTCCCCGTAGAGTGACAAGCTCCGGCGCACAAAACGTCATAACTCTTTTTTCAGAGAAGATATGATGATGAAGCGACGTGCCACGCTGGTGTTGTCGGGGGGTGGAGCGCGCGGCGCGTTTCAGGTTGGCGCCGAGCAGGTGCTGCGCGAGGAAGGTGGGTTCGAGTGGGAGCGCATCTTCGGGGTATCGGTCGGCGCGCTCAACGGCACGCTGCTCGCGCAGCTCGAGTACGACCGGCTGGCCGAAATCTGGCGGACGGTGCGCCAGCAGGACGTGTACCGCAAGTATTGGTGGCCCTGGATCGCGGTCCGCCTTGCCGTGCTGCGCAAGCCCGGGATCTACGATGCCACCCCGCTGCGACGCCTGATCGAGAAGCACGTGGCGGGCCGGCCGTTCCATGTGCCGCTGCACGTCGGCCGGGTGTCGCTCGTGAGCGGTGCGTACGAGCTGGTGAGCAGCGATTCACCGGAGATCCTCGATGCCGTGTGGCACAGCTCCACGATGCCGGTGCTGTGGGAGCCGATCGGCGAACGGGCGCTGGTGGATGGCGGGCTGCGCAACGTCACGCCGCTGGGCGACGCCATCGCGTTCAATCCGACCGAGCTGGTGGTCATCAACTGCGCCCCCGATCTGATGGAGAGCGTGCCCCGGCCGCGCGACATCATTGCGGCGATCAAGCGCAGCCTGGCCGATATCACGATCAACGAGATCATGGTGGGCGACGTGCGGGAATTCGTCCTGGTCAACAAGCTGCTGCGACAGGCTCGTGAGCACGGGGTGACGCTCCTGGACGACGCGGGCCGCGCCTATCGGGACTTCCCGATCACGGTGCTGCGGCCGGGCGAAGCGCTCGGCGATACGCTCGACTTCTCACGCGAGGTGATTGCGAAGCGACTCGAAGCCGGCAGGGAGGCGGCGCGAGCGTGGCTGGCAGCAACGAAGTAGGGGCGCAGCATGCCGCGCCCCTACACTGTGGACCTACTTCACATTGCTCGAAGCTGATCCTACGATGATGTCGCCGGCGCCGTACCGTCCGTTCTGGTCCAACACAACGTGGATCATGTTGACGGTGATTCCGGAGCGCGTCGAGATCCGTTCGTTCAACACGACATAACCCACGTCCGGGAGGTCCACGCGCGTGTTGGGTTCCGGCGCGGACATGGCGACGCCGTTCACGACCAGGTTCGACACGCTCGAGCCGTTGAAATCATTGCCGTCGGGCGTGCTGGTGGCGATCGCGACCACACCGGTAGCGGTGATCAGCCCGTCGAGAATGATGACGGTCCCGAGCGACGCATTCCCTACGGCGTTCGAGTACGACCGGTCAGACGACCCGGAGGCGACCGCGTACGCGTTGTGCGCGGTTACCATTGAGGCGATCGTGACCTCGCCGGATTCGTTCTGCGCCATGCCGTCCTCGGCCGGCGCGACTGCCGCCGGGGTCTTCTGATTGATGGTGGACGTATTGACGGACACCCCGAACGCCTGGGCCGTCGTCCGCTGCGCCTGGCCGAGCGCCACGCCCGGCAACCAGATCAATGAAAGAAACAGTGCGATTTTCATTGTAGTCCTCGGGTCTAGTGGGTCGGGTGGAGTTGTCGGTTGCCGCCCGTCAGGGTGCACCCTGGCTCGGCGGGGGGAAGTTCCGGCTCATGGCACAACACTTCGTACGGGAAGTCCCACAGCCTGATACCGAAGCCGTCATGGCCGGTGCCGGGCTCACCGTTGTCGCAATCGAACACTTCGAACTGCGACTCTTGCCCCGTGTTCTTGATGACGAGGATGCCGCCCCACCGCGCCCCACCGTCCGCGCAGTCGGTATCCGTCGCGAAGTCCGCCCAGGTGATCTCGACCGAGTGCAGGTTCAGCGGTCGTCCGTTGATTCTCCATTCTGGGCGATGGTCGACCCACTGCAGCGAGCCCTTGGCACCCAGGCAGTGGCCCAGCACGTCCGTCTGGCCGTTCGGTTCAGACATCACGTGCGCGCCGAACGTCTGGTATTGGTGGCTCGCGGGCGGATTCTTCTCAGCCGTACCGGGTGGGAAGTCGATGCGGCCACCGCCGGTCATCTTGAAGGGACGACATTCGAGAATGTCGAAGTGGTACGACGGTTTGCCGATCGATGGGGCTACCGCTTGGCGCCCGGGGTCGCAGCTCGCGGCCAGCAGCACGAGCGCGACCGGCGCGGTCAGCGCGGCGAGCGATCTCAGGTTGATCATGACGTCTGTCTCCGTGAGTGTGGATTAGTCACAAGGCCGGCTTCAACGAAGGCAAGCGTCGTACCGTTCGATGGGGGGCATTACTGAGCACACCGCGGCGGTGTCGTTGCACGCGTGCCATGCGGCCGAGCCTCGACGGTGTGGCCGGCTCACATCACAGGCGCCGAGCGCCCGAATGGGGCGGGGGGCGGGGGGCGGGGGGCGGGGGCTAGTTCAGTTTCACAAACGCGAGCCCGTTGTTGGGGTTCATCGGGATCACCAACTGGTTCGCGCCCGCGTCGTAGCACATCGAGGCCGCGTTCGGAATGTTGCGCGCGATGAGCTCGGCGGGTTTGCCCGGACGAATCCGCGAGACACCACCGTTCAGCACGCTACTCACGTACTTCGTTCCGTCCGGCATGATCACGAGACCGTCGCTCCCCGACTGGGCGGCGGTTTCGGTTTTCAGCACCTGACCGGTGGGCGAAAACGTCACCACCGCAGAGTCACCCGTATTGGCGACGACGATGTTGCCCTGCGGGTCGAACGCGATGCCGTTGGGGACGCGCAGCGGCGCTCCCTGCACCAACACCGACGCCTGACCGGCCGGCGTGATCTTCCACACCTGCCAGGTCGCGGGATTGGCGTTGTCGCCGCGGTCGCCGCTCTGCGTGGCGTAGATCGTGCCGTCGTCCGCGACTTCGATGTCGTTCAGCCACGGCGACGGTGCGACGCGGGTTTCGCCGGCCGGCGCGCCGGTCTTCAGGTCGAAGCGCCGGATGACGGCGACGGTTGGTTCAGTCGCGCTCGTGCCGCCGTCGAGATCGGCGACATAGAGGATACCCTTCACGATGTCGCTGCCGAACGGCTCGTTGAGCACGAGCGGCGGGGTGAGGCTGGCGCGCGCCGCGGTGTTCTGCACGCCGATCCAGCGCGCGGTGTGCACCGATCCGTCGTGATTAATGAAGGAGACCCACCCGTTGTTGCCTTGCACGATCTGCGGCACGCCGCGGTTGGGGACCACGATCACACCGCGCTCGGCGTCATACGAACAGCTCTCGGCGGAATAGATCGCGCCATAGACCTTCACGTTCGAAGACATCGGTTCGAATGCACCGTCCGCCGCGGGGTTGATCGGGAGGCCGAGCCGGTTGCCGACGAAGAAGGGTTGTTGTGCAGCGACGATGGCAAACAGCAGTGTGACGGCGGTCATGTGCGCCCTTTCAAGGCAGCGAGGTTCGCTCATCGGTCTTTCATGCCCATTTCACTCCCATGCGGCTAGTGATGAGTGGGAGGGTTCCTACCATGACACCGGGCAAGAGCTATCGCAAGGAGATCCGGCGCGCCCAGCGGCGCGTCGCGACGGGCAGCAAGATGGTGGAGACCTGGCTTGGTCCGATTGAATACGCCGAAGCGGGCAACCCCAACGGACCGCCAGTTCTGGTCATTCACGGCGCGGGCGGGGGCTACGATCAGGGACTGGACATCGCCGCCAGCGTGACCAACGAGTTCCGCGTCATCGCGGTCTCGCGTTTCGGTTATCTCCGCACGCCGCTGCCGAAGGACGCCTCGCCGGAAGCGCAGGCCGACGCACACGCGGCCGTGCTGGACGCGCTGCACATCCCGCGCTGCGCGGTGTTCGGCGTCTCCGCCGGCGGGCCGTCGACGATGCAATTGGCGCTGCGGCACCCGGACCGCGTATCGGCGATGGTCCTGATGGTGGCGGCCGCGTATGCGCCACCCGCAACGGACGGGGCGCCGCCGAAACGCATGTCCGCGTTCGGCGAGGCCATGATGAACCTGATGCTGAAATCGGATTTTCTGTTCTGGCTGGCGCTGCGGTTCGCGCCGCGCGCGATGACGCGAATGATCCTGGGCACACCGCCCGAGCTCGTCGCGCAGGCCGACCCGGCCGAGCGCGCGCGCGTGAACACCGTGCTCGATCACATTCTGCCCGTCTCGAGCCGCCGGCTCGGGTTACTCAACGAAGCCGCCGTCGTTCCGACGTTGCCGCGCTACGAGCTCGAGCGCGTACAAGCGCCCACGCTGCTCATCGCCGCCAAGGATGACCTGTACGGCATGTTCGCGCCGATGCAGTACAGCGCGGAGCACATTCCGAACGCACGGTTCATCGGGTTCCCGACCGGTGGACATGTGCTCGTCGGGCACCAGGAAGAGGTGGCCGCGGAGATCCGGGGCTTCTTGACGGAGCACGCGAAGCCTCGCGCAGCGTCGCCCGCGCTGGCTGCGATTTAGGGCTCACGCACTGAGGCAAACTCAGGATTACTTCGTCTTCCTTCCAAGGGCGATAGACGCGTCGCGACCCGAGCCTAGGTTGCGACGCGTCCCGCTTGTTCCCGCCTCGCTTGGAAAAAAAGATCCTCACATGAATCCCTGCTTCGCGGCGCTCGTTCTGCCGGTGCTCGTGGGACTCGCATGCGCCGACCAACCAGCCGCACCCGCCGACCAGTCGCAGACCATTTCCGCGCAAAAAGTCGACGGCACTCATCACGCTAGGATGGGGCGCGGAGTCGCTCGAGCATCGCGGCGAGATCGTCCCGCGATAGCCAGCGTCCGCGCAGCATGACGCCCGCGATGCGGCGCGTGTTGGCGATGTCGGCCAGGGGGCTGGCGTCGAGCAACACCAGATCCGCCTGCTGGCCCACGGCGACCGTGCCCCGCTGTTCCGGCTCGCCGAGAAACTCGGCGGCGTTAGCGGTCGCGGCGCGCAGGACCTCGTAGCGTGGCACGCCGGCCGCCACGAGGTCGGCCATCTCATCGTGCGCCGACCATCCCGGGACCACGCCGGTGTTCATGGCGTCCGTCCCGATCAGCATGCGCACGCCGCGCCCGTGGAATTCCTTCACCAGCTTCTCGAGCAGCGCGTAGCGCCGCATCATCGGCTCGTAGCGATCGGGGCGGATGCGATTGGTGTAGGGGTTCGTCGCCGGACCCCACATGACTTGGCTCGAGCGCGGCAGGTAGCGCACTTCCGGTCGAGCCAGCACGGCGTCCAGATCGTGCACCATGCGCGCGATCGCCTTGTACGCAGTGAGGTTGGGCATCAGCCAGATCCGGGCCGCGGCCGTCGCGCGCGCGAGCTCGGGGATCCTGGCCTCGACGTGCGGCAGCGAGGAATCGGTCGAGCGGTTCTGGCGATCGTACAAGAACTCCTCGGCGTGTACGAGCGCGTACTGCGGGGCGGCGGCACGTTCGGCAAACATCGCTTCGACGCCGAGGTTGCGCGGCGCGTGGCCCACGACGCGGATCCCTTCACGCTGCGCGACGGCGAGGAGCCTCTCGTACGCCTCCCGCGATAGGTCGCCGTGCAACTTCACGAAATCATATCCGTCGCGCTTCTGCGCGACGACGGCGTGCTCGACTTCGTCGGGCGTCGTCACCAACGGCTGGTTGATGTAGGAACCGACCGTGTACATGCGTGGACCAAACACACGACCGGCCGTCAGGTCATTGCGCAGCTCGAGCATCGAAGGCATGCCGCGCAGGCTCAGGATCGTCGTCACGCCATTGGCGACGTAGAGCGGAAGCAGCAAGCCGTACTCGTTCGGCGGGTTGCCGTGGAAATGGACGTGCATGTCGGCAAGACCGGGGAGCAGATATTTCCCTGAACCGTCGATCCTCTGCGCGCCGGAAGGAACTGGCATGCTGCGCGCGTCGCCGAGCCGCGTGATGCGGCCGTTGGCAATGATCACCGTCTGCCGTTCGAGGACGCGCTCGGTGTCCATCGGAATCACGTTCACGTTGACGATGGCCACGGGAGCCGTGACGCTGCTCTCCTGGGCCATGCATTGGGGCGGGATGAGGATCGCGAGAGCGGCAACACGGCGCACTACGTGCGAGCGGAGTTTGGTCATGCGTGTTGGATAGCGATCCGCTGAGGAGGGTTGTAAGGCAACAGCAGATCCTCAGCCCCGCGCACCGTCATGCGCGCCCTTCTGCCTAACGCAGCTTGCCGATCTCGCGCCACGTGACGAGCTGCACGTTGTTCTCGCGCAGCACCCGGCGAAACGCGTCGCTCATGAAGTAGTCGAAGTCTCGGCCACGCCACCCCGCGCCCCAGCCCTCGAAACCGCTCATGGCGCCCTGCAACTCCGGTTCGTTGCGCCCGAGATGGATGATCATCTCGGTGACGCCCGGTTGGAGTTGCCTGATCTTCTCCTCGTAGAACTGGTTCCACCGCTCGGGCGGGACGTCGGGCATGATCGTCACGATGTGATCGATCAGGATGTCGGTTGGTTTCACCAAGCCCCTGAACAGCGCCGTGTCGCCGCCCATGATTGCGAAATCATTCGAGAGCAGCACGGGGAGTTTGTAGTCGCGGGCGACGCGCAGCAGCACCGCGAGCAGATCACGCGTCTGGAACAGGAGTCCCATATGCGAGTCGAGGTGGGTCGGTTGTATGCCGAACGCGCGTGCCCGCTCGATCTGCGCGCGCAGCTCTACCTCGGCTTCGGCCGGCTTGATGTGCGCGATCGCCTCCTGCGTGGTCGAGTAGAAGTACCCGTCCCGATCGAGCAGTGACGGCACCCGGTCCTTGGACGTGACGGGCCCCCAGCGATAGGCCGTCCACTCGCTGTTGAGGGTCAGGTGCAAGCCGAGGTCCGCATTGGGATGACTGCGCGCGTAGGCCGCGACTTCCGGCAGCCACGGACAGGGGATCATGATGCTCGCCGAGTTGATCGCGCCCGAGTCGAGCGCTTGCAGCGTCGCGCTATTGATGGAGTGGGACATGCCGACGTCGTCGGCGTGCACGATCAACAGTTTGGCGTCGCGCGGATAGCCGAGCCGCTCGGCCAGTGTCGCCGTCGGCGTGGTCTGTGCCCAGGCCGGCCCAACACTCAGGCTCGCGAGGAATAAGGGGACGAGCAATACCTGGCGCATCATGTCGAGCCGGCCTTTCAGGAAGGTACTCGTAGGATTCGTGATCAACGATTGGAGGAATCTAGCGACGGGAAGGTTGCAACGTTCCTGTACTCCATTGTATCCAACGGACACCCTTTCGGAGATTGACCGTCCCATGCGCCGTTCCCTGCTGTTGTACCTCACCCTCATCGCGACCCACGCCGCCAGCGCCCAGGCGCCGCAATCGCCGCAAGAGCGGTTGCTCGCAGCGCTGCAATCGGGCAGGCTCCCTCTGACCATGAGCGACGGCCGGCCCGCCGGGCCCGGCTGGGACTGGCTCGTCGGGGAAGCGCGGAATGCGCGCTTCACACTGATCGGCGAAGAACACGGCGTCCGTGAAACCGCCCAGCTCGCCGCGGCCCTGTTCACCGCGCTGCGTGCATCCGGCTACAGCCGGTTCGCCATCGAGCTGTCCCCGCCCATCGCGCAGGACATCGAGGCGGCCGCCCGGGGAGGGCGCAACGGCGTCCAAGGCATCACGGATTTCCTGAGCACGCCCGGCATCTTCACGTTCTACAACATGCACGAGGAAGTGCAGTTCCTGGCCGATGTCATCGCGGCCGCGCCCAGAAATGAGCGGGTGCTGTGGGGTTTCGACCGTGAGATCTTCAGCGATCGCTATCTGATCTCGAAGCTCGAACCCAAGGTGCCTGCGGACGCGCGCGCGGCGTTCGCTCGCCTCAAAGAGGCGTCAACCAATGCCCAGGCAAAAAACGCGCGGACCGGAAACCCGGATGACCTGTTCTTCCTGGCGGAAGATCCGGCCCTCGTGACGGCGCTGCGGGCCGCCTGGCCCAATCCAGATCCTGAGAGTGACGCGGTGCTGCGCACGATCGAGGAGTCGCTGGCGATCGAAGCGGCGGAACGCGCTGGCGGCGCGTGGCCCTACCAGGAGCGCCGCGCGCAATGGGGGCGCAGTAACCTGGCCGCGCTGTTACGGGCAGATCAGGGGCGCGCACCGCCCCCCAAGATCCTGATGAAATTCGGCTACAACCACATGATCCGCGGCGCCAATTACTTCAACTTTTTCGATATCGGCACCATGGCGGACGAGGTGGCGGCGCTCACGGGGGAGCGCGCGTTTCACATTCTCGTTCTTCCAGGTCCTGGGTCGCGTCAGGCCACCCCGTGGGGAGGCTCCGTGGCGAGCGATTCGGTTGACGAGCTCCGAGC
Source organism: Gemmatimonadales bacterium (assembly GCA_035710265.1). GTDB lineage: Bacteria > Gemmatimonadota > Gemmatimonadetes > Gemmatimonadales > GWC2-71-9 > 20CM-2-65-7. Next base: position 12,450 of record DASTDR010000011.1, read on the forward strand.
CGGCGATCAGCGCCTCACGCGCGTGCTTTCAAATGCCAGCGCCACGGGTCATGAAGTGATCGACCTGCGGCCCCTGCGGCGCCTGGCGATGCGTGGCCTCGAGAGCTGGAATGCCGACCTCGTTCGGACGATCCATGGCTATGACGCCGTCGTGATCTGGAAGGGGGCACACGCTGCGTCAGGTCTGGCTGCGTCGAGACCTGGACCCTGAATGTCCGCATCCGCGGAAGCCACACGTCATCGGCTGACGTTAAGGGCATAGCCGGCGAGTGACGAGCGTAGCGCGTCTTCGTGGTCCGCCACCTCGAGGACGGTGACCCTGTAAACGGCCACGGCGCTCGTATCGGGGACGTGCAGGGTGACGATCGCCCCGTTGTCCAGCGGACCGATCACGGCACCGAGGACCGTCGAGCGGTCCAGGCGGCGCGTGAACAGCTGGAGCGACCCGGCCGCCGACACGCTGTCGACCGGACCGCTGATCTCGAACGACAAGGCCTCGTCGTCGCCATTCGGTGTGGTGAGTTGCACCATCAACGTACCGGATCCCGAACCGGGATTCGTCAGCTCATCCGTACACGCCGCGCTCACGAGGAGCGCGGCCGCAATCGCGAGCAGCCGAGCGCGGGTCATCGATTGCCTCCTTGCAGCAGTCTCAGGTATGCCCGCAGATCGCCCACGTCATAGCGGCCGTTGTGATTGCCGACGGCGTCGAGGTATTGGCGATCCGCCTGGCTCAGGCCTCCGGCGCCAAACAGCGCCGCGGCCACCAGGTCCAGGCTCAATGCAGGCGCGACGTATCCCGGCAGACCACGCTGGCGAACGGCAGCGGGATTGACTTCGAACAGCCGCCCGGCGAGCGGGTCCAGCGCGAACACGCGCGCGAGCGTAGCACCCGTCGCATCGCGCCCGAACGCGACCGCTTGGGGCGCATCGGGCCCCACGGCGAACGGATCTGCCAGAACCCCGCCAGCCGCATCGAAAAGTTTGAGCGTTCCGGTAAGGGGCGACGGCGCGTAGATGTTGCCCGCGACGTCAAACGCAAACGCCCAGATCAAAGACGCATCCCTGAGTACGCGCTCAAACCGGCCGCTGCGGAGCCGCCAGATCTCCGTGCCGTTGGAGACGTACGGCTCACCGGAAGGACCAATGGCAACCGGCCCGGGCCCGGAGCCGCCGATCACGACACCGTCGAAGCTGGTCTCGAATTGCCCGTTGGCGCTGTAACGCCGCAACGAGCCATCACCGAGATCGGTGATCCAGATCCGGCCATCCGGCGCCACCGCGATCCAGAACGGGACGGCTCCGTCGTCGATGAAGCGCGTTGCCTGTCCCTGCGGGGACACGCGATACACGCCGCCCGCCAGCGAGCTCACGAGCAGCTGGCCGGATGCGTCGAACGCAACGCTCATGGGACTCGGCACCGTCGCGAATGTCGCAACGCGATTGTCGGCGGACAGGCGCAGAACGCGATCCCCGATGACGTTGCTGATGAACACGTCACCCGTAGCCCCGACCGCCAGGCCCAGCGGCACGCCGAGGTTTTCGGCGCGAACCGTGATCGGATCGCCCGGTCCGGGTGTGATCGTGGCGACGCGCAGCGTGTACCGGAACGGATCGCCGAATCCCAGAACGTCGGCGACCGCCGCGTAATACGTGCCCGCCGTCGTGATCGAGAACTGGAGCCGGCTGTTGGGGCCGCCGAAGTCGTCGTTGAAGGCGAGCCTGGTCGTGCCGTCGGGAGCGAAGAAAGAAAGGATCGGGTCGCCGCCGAATCCGAAGTTCGCGGCGTCAACGGCGAGATCGAGCGTCGTCCCTGCCTGCGCAGTGATGGCCCAGTAATCCACGTCCCCCTCGGGCCGCTCGACCACGGGACAGAGCTCACCCCTGCCCGAGTCGCCGATCGCGACACTGGTCGCGCCGGCCGGCGAGTCGTTGGGCTCCCGTTCCGTTCCCAGCGCGGTGCACGTGACGGTGCCGAAGTTCAGCGCATACCGCGCCTGCGGGCTGCCGCCATTTTGCCCGAACGAGCTGAGCCGCACGAAGTAGCGGCCACTGGTCCGCACGTGGAACGAAATGCGGCTGTCGAAGCCGTCGAAATCGTCGTTGAACGCGAGCACAGTTCGTCCGTCGGGAGCGAACAGCACCAGGTGCGCATCCAGCGGTGAGCCGAGCACCGCGGCGTCGACATCGACGCTGAACAGCTGGTCTGCGCTCAAGTCAATGAACCACATATCGACGTCGGCCGCGGGATTCACCAGGGCGATCGCCTGATCGCCGAGCGCCGCGCTGTCGGCCGTGCGGATGCTGTCGTTCGGCTCGCTCTCGGCGATGATCGCCGTGGGGCTTGCCGCTACCGGGACGGCACGCATGGGACGAACGGCGTGCTCATTGCGGAGGCGTTGCACCAGGTCCTGCCACGAGCCACCCCTGGGCGCCTGCGCCGACAGCGGTGTGACGGCGATCAGCGCCAGCACCGCGAGCATGGGGATTTTCATAGCGGCCCCGCTGCAAACGCGGTTCGCAGCGTCGCGCCGTTCGTCGGG
>DASTDR010000012.1:0-3644 GCA_035710265.1 Gemmatimonadales bacterium
GTACGCGATCGACGTAGTCCTTTTGGCGTTCGTCGGCGTGCTTGCCGCGATCCTGCTGCGCGCGCCGGCCGACTGGCTCGCGCAGCGCTTCGGCTGGAGCGAAGGCTGGTCGCTCGCCCTGGTCGGCGCGGTGCTCCTCGGGGTACTCATCGCCGACGGTGTGCTCTTCGGCCGCGGCATCCTGTCGCAGGCGCTCGCACTCGTCGACCGCATCCCGGAGATCATCGAGGGCTTCAGGAAAGAGCTCGGCAAGAGCGCGCTCGGCGGCCGGCTCGTCGCGTTCGCGGATATGAGCGGCATGTTCTCGAGCGGCGGCGTCCAGGTCCTCGGCCGCGGACTCGGGCTGATCGGATCGACTTTCGGCGTGGTGGCCAACGTGTTGATCGTGGTCTTTTTCGCGGTGTTCATGGCGGCGCAGCCGCGCATGTACGTCGAAGGCGCGCTGCATCTAGTCGCGCGCAAGAAACGCGATCGCGTGCGCGAGGTCCTCTGCGAAATCGGGCGCGTGCTGCGCCGCTGGCTCGTGGGGCAGACCGTGCTCGCCGTCTGCGTCGCGATCCTCACTGGCGCCGGCCTGGTGCTACTCGGTGCGCCGTTTCCTTTCGCGCTCGCGCTGCTCGCCGGCCTGATGGAGTTCGTGCCGTACATCGGCCCGTTCCTCGCCGCGATACCCGCGGTGATGGTAGCTTTCGCAAACGGGCCTGAGCTCGCGCTGTACGTCGCGCTGCTCTTCATCGGCGTGCAGCTCGTCGAGAGCTATGTGCTCGCGCCGCTGGTGCAGCAGCGGGCGGTGCACCTGCCGCCGGGGGCGATCCTCTTCGCACAGGTGCTGATGGGCGCCATCGTCGGCGCGCTTGGCGTCGCGGTCGCGACCCCGCTTGCGGCGGCGGTCATGGTGGCTGTTGGAATGCTCTACGTCGAGGACGCGCTCGGCGACGAGAACGCCACGCCCCGCTAATCCAGCCCCATCGAGCCCATGATCCGGTACCACTCGTCGTGGCCGTCGCGCCAGCCGGCGAGGTAGCGGTTCGCGTCCGCGGCGACTCCGAAGCGGCTGCACGCCGCGTCGAGCCTCAAGTCCTGCGGCGGATGGCCGCCGAAGCCGTCGGCGTAGCCGCGCGCGTGCCAGTTCATACCACGGCAGTCGGCCTCGGTGAGACTGAACGCGGCGCAGCCGGCCATCAGCGTAAGCGTCAGAGCTGCGCAGGCTCGACTCATCGACGTATGCGGTCCATCGACCCGATCAGCCGATACCACTCGTCGTAACCGTCCTTCCAGCCGGCGAAGTATTCGGTCTCATTGACCTCGACTCCGTAACGGCGGCATTCCTGCTGCAGGCGGAGGAATTGCTGCGGATGGCCGGCGTAGCCGTCGGCGTAGCCGCGCTTGCGCCAGTCCACGCCGACGCAGTCGGATTCCTTGAGCGGAAAGAGCGCGCAGCCGGCGAGCACGCAGGCGAGGACGATAGAAACTGCACGCGGCATACCCGGTAAACAGCCGGGCGCGGACAAGGATTCCGTCAGAGCGAGCGCACTGTCGGCGCGGGGCTGGCAAGGGCTGACTCCCGAACGACTGCCCCGGCGCCTCGGCGCCGATGCCATCGTCGGTCAGGGTCGCGCTAAGCGCGATGCGATTCTCGGGCACCCCGGCCTCAAGCAACACGCCTCTTGCCCGCTCGGCGGCGGCCGGGCTGCCGAAGACGCCGATCACGGTTTGCGACCCGAGAACTCCCATTCCCCGTCCCGTGCAACATCCGTTCCACGTAGCGTGCCACAAGATCGATCTCCAGGTTCACTTTCGCCCCCGGTTGCAGCCGCGACAGGGTCGTGAGTTGCAGCGTGTGCGGGATCAGGTTGACCTCGAATTCCTCTGCGTCGACCCGGTTGACGGTGAGGCTCACGCCATCCACGCAAACGGAGCCTTTCCGTGCGACGTACTTCGCCAGATCGCGGGGGATCCGGATCGCGATCCGAGTTTCCTGCTTTGAAGTCACTTCTCCCACCCCGTCGACATGCCCCGTGACGAGGTGCCCACCGAGCTTGTCGCCGAGCGCGAGGGATTTCTCGAGGTTCACCGAAGCGGGCCGGTCGAGTCCGGTCGTAACGCGAAGGGTTTCTTCGGACACGTCGGCCGTGAAGCCGCGAGCTTTGATCGCGGTGACGGTGAGGCAGACGCCCTGCACGCAGATCGAGTCGCCCACCGCGACCCCGGTGAGATCGAAACCGTCGCATTCCACCTCGAGCGGGTTGGTGCGCACGATGCGCCCCACCGCCTGCACGATACCCGTGAACATGCGGCGGAGGGTAACGCAAAAAGCCCGGTCTAACGGCTATTGCGACCTATGCCAGAGCGCGCCGATTCGCTTGTCGAGCGAGAGCGCCGATGCGGCAAGCGCGAGGATGAACACGCCGACCACGATCGAATTGGCGCTCCCCACCCGCGAGGTGAACTCGATGATGAAGGGCGCGCACACGAGCCATGCTCCAATGGCGAGGTTCAGCCATTCGACGGGCAGGTCCTCTTCACACGCCACGCATTCGAAATGCGATGCGAGCGCGAGAACGAGCCCTGCGGTCACCGCGTTCGCGGTCGCGCCAGCATGCTCGGAATAGCCGGCGATCCACGGCGATAGGGCAAGCCAGAGACCGAGCGCAAAGCTTGCCCAGTCCTGCCATTTCGCACTCATCGCGCCTCCTCGAAGCGCCCGCCAAGGGCACTACGCTATTGGACCGGCCCGGCATTGCGGGCGTTCGTACCAGGGGCGTAGTCTGTCTCGAGTGCGCGCGGTAACGATTCAACGACAAGTGGAGCTGATCGGCGCGGCGTGGGGCCTGGGCGGCGCCGATCCGGGCTGCGCCGAGGCGCCCGCGGTGCTGGCGCCCCTCGTGTTCGCGCGGCTCGAGGCGTGCGGGGTCCCGGCGCGCGTCGGCCCGATTTTCGAAGCGCCCGCCGGCGAGCGCCGCAGGACGGTCGCGGTGAGCAAGCTGTGCCGCGAGCTCGCGGGCGCGGTCGCGGCCGCGCGCCGGCGCGGCCGGCTGGCGTGCGTGATCGGCGGCGATCATACCTGCGCCGGAGGGACGTGGACCGGGGTGGCGCGAACGCTGAGCGCAGAGCTCGGCCTCGTGTGGATCGACGCGCACATGGACAGCCATACGCCGGGGACCAGCCACACCGGCCGCCTGCACGGCATGCCGCTCGCGTGGCTGCTCGGGCTGGACGACGACCCGCTCTACGGGCTCGGCGCCGGCGTGCTCAAACCGCAGCACGTCTGTCTCGTCGGCGTGCGCAGCTACGAGCCGGAGGAGGACGAGCGGCTGCGCAAGCTTGGCGTGCGGGTGGTGTTCATGGACGAGATCCGCGCCCGCGGCATCGATGCGGTGCTCGACGAAGCGCTCGACATCGCCACCGCCGGCACGAGCGGCTTCGGCGTGAGCATCGACCTCGATGTGATCGAGCCCGAAGAAGCACCGCACGTGGGCACGCCGGCGGCCGGCGGGGTGACGAGCGCCGAGCTCGCGCGCGCGCTCGAGGACATCGCCGGCAGGCCTGGTCTCGCCGCGATCGAGCTCGTCGAATACAGCCCGCGGCTAGATCACGAGGGGCGCACCGCGCGCGTCGCGGTGGATCTGATCGCCGCGCTGTTA
>DASTDR010000013.1:0-3158 GCA_035710265.1 Gemmatimonadales bacterium
GATTGAGCGGGGGACCCATGCCGCCCGCTCCCTCGAACCCGTGGCAGGTGACGCACAGTCCGTTGAAGAGGACCTTGCCTTCCGCCAGGTCCGCCGCAGCTTGAGCGAAGGCGAGCGCCGGCGCGAGAACCAGCGCCGCGACACACGTGACGGACCTGAGCGTGGTCACTGGCATGGAGTCGGATTCCAGGAAGAGCCGTCGGGCAGCTTCTTGAAGTGTGTGCTTGTCACGAACCTAGCGGTCAGGTACTGCGGATCATCCACCATCGTGGTGACGATGAGCCACGAGTCGCCGTTGGTCTCGTTCACACGGTTGAAGTACTCGGTCAGGTGGGCGTCCGCGCTGTACGGCACGCCGTTCTTTCGCAGGTAACCGGGGCGGAGGCCCGTGGTGACCACGTGAAGCGAGCCGCCCGTGGGCCCTCTGTCGCGTGCCCGGCCTCCTGCAAACTGCCACTTCGCGACCGACACGCCCTGCCACGCGGGCGCGCTCGCGGACCGTCCTGCAACGAACGTGAAAAGACGCGTTTGCGTTCCGGCCTCCGTCTCCACCCGCAGCGTCGAGTCGTCGTTCCAGGACATGCGGATGCGGCCGGGAATTCGCATGATCGCCGCGGCGCCGTAGGCGCGGCACGCCTCGCCGGAGGCGGCGTCCTTCACCGGGTCCCATGCGTCGGCGATCCTGATCGCCTCCGCGGTCATCGGCACGCTGGTGTAGTCGCCCTTCGCTGGCGTCCGCATACGCCATCGCCAGTCTTCAGTGACGACCGACACCCACATGCCGGTCAGATCGACGGGCGCGCTCGCCCTCGGCGACGCAGGACTCCCGCCTCTCCCGCCGCGCTGGGCCGAAAGCGCCACCGATGACGCGACCACGCACACGGCGATGACGAGTGATCGTGTCATGGACGCTACTTCGCGCCGCCGAGCGTCGTATACACCGCCTCCACGAACATGGCGGTCGTCCATGGGCCTGTCGTCGCGCCGTAGCGGGGGTCGTAATCGGCTGTCGGCTTGGCGGCTCTCACCTGCTCCAGCGTCATGCCCCTTGTGATCATCGCTCGCACGCGATCCCGGATGATGGTGACCATGTCGCGGTAGTACGCAACATCGGCCGAATCGCTCAGACGGCCGTGCCCCGGCACGATGAGCGTTCCCCCCTCGGTCCGGAACTCGGCGAACGACATGTCGAGGAGTCGGTTCAGACCCTCGATGACGCCGTTGATGGTCCCGCCCTGAGCGGCGTCGATGACCGGGTAGCTCGTTGTGAGAAACAGATCGCCGGCCGCGATTACGTCCGAACCGCGGAACCAGACCAGGCTGTCGCCGTCAGTGTGCGCCGACTTCTGATGCACGAGCTGCACGCCTTCGCCGTTGAAAAAGTGGCTCAGCCTCATAGAGTCGGTGTAGTAGGTGTCGGTCGGCTGACCGCCCGCGGGCGCCGAGTTGCCGCCCCCGCGCGGCCTCGTCAGGCGGGCGTACACGTTCTCGTGCGCGAGAATCGCGGCCCCTTCGGCCGCATCGGTGATGTTACCGGCAACGTTCCCGCCCGTGAAGGTCGCGCCGGCACGGCGGAGCGCCTGGTTCCCGCCCACGTGGTCGGGATGCGCGTGGGTGTTGATGATGTAGCGGATCGGCTTGGCCGGCGGTTCGATCCCGCGCGACGCCACGCTCGAACGAGTTTCGGCGCCCCACCCGAGCGGCGGCTCGCGCCGATCGATTCGCTCCTGTAGTCCGCGAATCGCCGCGAGCACGCGATCCGCCATCGACGCCTGTCCCGTATCGACCGCGAGCACGCCATCCTTGCCGACCGAGATCGTGATGTTGGCTCCCGCGCCCTGCAGCACGTAGATGTTGCCCCGAACGGGCAGGACGTGAATGGCCGAGCCCTGTTGCGCGCGGACGTGTGCTGGTGGTGTACAGAGGACAAACGCTACGACGGCCGTAAGCCCGCCGCGCCGCGTCACTTCAGCTTCTCCCTGAACTCGGGATACATCGTCGCGGCGCCGCCGCGTGTCGCCTCCAGCGGCAGGCCATGCCTGTCTGCGAACTCGCTGACGTACGGGTTCGTTCCGGGGAGGTAGTGAGGCACTTCTCCCTTCGCGCGATCGATCTCCTGGACGACGGCGCAGGGATAAGGGGGCACCTGCTGACGGACATCGAGCTCGTAATCGGTCGTGCGGATGAACGGCTCGGTCAGGTAGACCGGGTCGTTCACGATCGAGACGATGGTGAGGTAATCGCCATTGCGGATCCAGTGCTCGGTCAGCGTGGCCTTGTCGCTGCGCGGCAGGCCGTTGCGCCGCAGGTACCCTTCCTTCAAGTGGGTCACGGTGACCGTCAGGATGTCGCCGTCCCACTTCGCAGTCGAGAAGCCGGCCCACGTATGCAGCGCGTCCGCCGGTGGGTGAGGCCGACCGTCGAGAAAGACCTCGCGATCCACGGATCGGAGCCATTGGGCGTGGAAGGCCACGATCTGCCGCGAGACCGGATCCACTTCCTTCGAGATCGTCAGCGGCGACGGCCCGCGCCAGATGTAGTCGGCCGAATGCGGCCGGCATTGCCACTCGGGCAGCGTCTGAATCGACGCGTCCCATGCCTCGGCCCGCAGGCGCGCGGCGTCGTTGATGGGGATGCCGAGAAAATCGCCCAGCTCAGGGCCGGGCACCCGTTCGAGCTGGTCCTCCCAGAAGCGCGGGGCCCACTCGCCCGAAAAATCAACCTGCGCGGATGCCGGGGCCGCGATGGCCCAGGCACAGGCGACGAGCGCCGACAGCCGAGCGACAGCACTGCCCATGAAGCCTCGTGACTGATATGTCAGGCGGGAGTATACCAACTCCCCCAACGCCCGATTCTCAACGCCCAACTCCCAACGGCACCTCTTCCCGCCACAGCCCGAGCGCCTGCTGCGCAGGCCGGTCCGACAGGCTGAAGAGGACCGCGTCCGACCGGGACTCGTGCGCGACGGTGGCCCACGAGGGCGCGACGAAGATGTCGCGAGGCGCCCAGTCGAAGGCGGTGCCGCCAATGCGCGTGCGGCCCTGACCTTCGACCACCACGTACACCGTCGCGTCCGTCTGCCGGTACGGCTGCCCGGTGAACCCCGAGGGCAGCAGCTGCATGAAGGCCGCGATCGTGGGCATCGTGTACCCGCCCGT
>DASTDR010000014.1:0-3028 GCA_035710265.1 Gemmatimonadales bacterium
GAGCGCCGCTATCTCGCCGTCGTTCCACACCGCGACCGAGCACCACTCCGTGGACGTCTCGATCGCCGCGAAGCGCATGCGGCGATTCTATATACTGGGACGCATGAAAGAACATTCCATTGCAGTCATCCCGGGCGACGGAATCGGCAGGGAAGTCATGCCCGAGGGAGTACGCGTGCTCGAGGCGGTGGGCGCAAAGCACGGGGTGCGCTTCAAGTGGCAGGAGTTTCCGTGGAGCTGCGACTGGTACAAGGCGCACGGGAAGATGTGCCCGGACGATGCGCCCGACATTCTGCGGCGCTTCGACGCCATCTATTTCGGCGCGGCGGGCAATCCGGCGATCGTGCCCGATCACGTCTCGGCGTGGGGGCTGCTCATCAACTTCCGCCGCTGGTTCGATCTCTACGTGAACCTGAGGCCGGTGCGGGCGTTCGAGGGTCTGCCCTGCCCGCTTGCCGGCCGCAAGCCCGGCGAAATCGATTACGTCGTGATCCGGGAGAACACCGAGGGGGAATACGGAAACGTAGGGGGAAGGGCGTTTGAAAATACAGAAAATGAAATTGTGATGCAGCAGGCCGTGTTCAGCCGCAAGGGCGTCGACCGCATCATGAAGTATTCGTTCGAGCTAGCGCGCACCCGCAAGAAGCACCTCACCTCGTGCACCAAGTCGAACGGCATCACGATCACCATGCCGTACTGGGACGAACGCTTCGCCGAAATGAAGAAGAACTACCCCGACGTGAAAACCGACCAGTACCACGTCGACGGTCTGACGATCCAGATGGTGCTGAACCCCGATCGGTTCGACGTCATCGTCGCTTCCAACCTGTTCGGCGACATCGTCTCCGACCTCGGCCCGGCGACTGCCGGCACCATCGGCATCGCCGCCTCCGGCAACATCAATCCCGAGCGCACCGCGCCTTCGATCTTCGAGCCGGTGCACGGCTCGGCGCCCGACATCGCGGGGCGCAACATCGCCAATCCGATCGGCGCGATCTGGTCCGGCGCGCTGATGCTCGAGCACCTCGGCCACCCGGAAGCCGCCGCCGACGTGGTGCGCGCGATCGAGCGCGTGTTGGTCGAAGGCCCCCGCACGCCGGACATGAAAGGCAAGAGCAGCACTTCGGAAGTCGGCGCCGCAGTTGCCGAGGCGGTGCGCAGCGCCTCGCTACAAACGGCTTAGTTCATTGGGGGCGGTGAGGCGGTAGATCCGGCGGTAAGGCGGTAGATCCCACCCCCGCTGTGGTCGAGAACATATAGCTCTCCGGCAACGTCCTCGCCGAAAGACGAGATGTTGAGGCCCGTCGGAGTACCGCCCGTGACGCGCAGCGTGGGCTGCGTGTCAACCGCGATGTGCCAGAGCCGGCCGGAGACAAAGTCGGCGAAGACGTAGCGTCCTTGCAGCCCGGCGATAGCGGTGCCGCGGTATACAAAGCCCCCGGTCACTGACCCTCCTTCGGTATGGTCGTAATCCGCGACCGGGGGTTGAAGGCCTGCCGCCGCTCCGCACGGGAGCCCGGTCGGCCTCGTACCTTCAAAGCAGCGCCAGCCGTAGTTGCCGCCTAGCGCTACGCGGTCGACCTCCTCAATCGCGCCCTCCCCGACATCGGCCACCCACAAGACGTCGGTGGTTCGGTCGAAGCTCCAGCGCCACGGGTTGCGAAATCCCAACGCATATATTTCCGGGCAACTCTGCGCGCCCGTCCCGCCCGCGCCGCACTGCGGGTTTCCCGAAAAAGGGTTCCCTGTAACCCCTGCAGGAATCGCGTACCCAGACGCGGGAGACACGTCAATGCGGAGCATCTTGCCCAGCAGCGTGGTCGTCAGCTGCCCATTCCCGATGGCGCCATGCGGATCATTCGCGCCGCCGCCGTCCCCCACGCCGATATAGAGGAAACGATCCCGACCGAAGACTAAATTGCCTCCGTTGTGATTCGCTTCCGGCTGGCCGATGGTGAGCAGGATGCGCTCGGTACTGGGGTCCAGGTTTCCGCCGGCGCCAAGCCGGAACTCCGAGATGCGGGAGACGCGGCCCGACGCACTCTCGTTGGTGTAGTTCAGGTACACCCGAGGGTCCGAGGGGAAATCCGGATGAAACGCCATGCCGAGCAGCCCCATTTCGCCGCCTGATGTCACACGGTCGGTGACGTCGATAAAGGTGGCCACGCTCGCAACCTGCGCAGCGTTGGCGAAAACGCGCACCGTTCCGGCTTGCTCCACCACGAACCACCGGGTGGGGTCCCTCGGCGCCTGCAGAAGGGCGACCGGCTGCGCGAACATAAGCACCGGGAATAAGCGCTGAACACCGAGCGGCGGATTTTGCGTTGAAGGCGGCGCTCCGTCGCCACCGCCGCCACAGGCAACGAGGAGCAACAGCGCCACGCCCCCGAGCCCGGCACGATAAGATCGTGCCCGATGAAAACCTACAGGATCGCGGCCATCCCCGGCGACGGCATCGGCAACGAGGTGATACCCGCGGGCATACATGTTCTTAATACGCTAACAGACGGTTTCCGGCTGGAATTCCAGCATTTCGACTGGAGCTCGAAGCGCTACGTCGAAACCGGACGCTACATCCCCGACGGCGGGCTGGAAGAGCTGCGCAAGTTCGACGCCATATTCTTCGGCGCGGTCGGCGCCCCGGACGTGCCCGATCATGTCTCGCTCTGGGGTCTGCGGCTGCCGATCTGTCAGGGTTTCGACCAGTACGCCAATGTGCGACCGGCGCGGGTCCTACCCGGTGTGAAAAGCGTTGTCCCGGATATTGACTGGGTCATCGTCCGCGAAAATACCGAAGGTGAGTACTCCGGCTCGGGAGGCCGCGTGCACCAGAACCTGCCAGAGGAGATCGCGACCGAGACCTCGGTCTTCACGCGCAAAGGCGTCGAGCGTGTGCACCGCTTCGCGTTCAAGCTGGCTCGCCAGCGCCCGCGCAAGCACCTCACTTTGGTGACCAAGTCGAACGCGCAGCGTCACGGCATGGTCCTGTGGGACGAGGTTTTTTTTGAGGTTCAAAAGCACTATCCCG
>DASTDR010000015.1:0-4119 GCA_035710265.1 Gemmatimonadales bacterium
AGGGTGGGGGGGAGGCGGTGGCGGAGGCGGAGGAGGATTTGGGGGGTTCGGCGGTGGGGGCGGGTTCTCCGGTGGTGGCGCAGGAGGGAAATTCTGATGCGGCTCGATGAATTCGCTGAGCGGCTGAGGACGGTGCTCGGCAACAGGCTCGTGACCCTTTTGCTATATGGCTCTGCCGCAAGGGAGCAGGGAGCGGGGAGCAGGGAGCCGGACGGCATGAATACGCTCTTGATCGTCGATCGCGCCGACTCCGAGTTGTTTCAGAAGCTGACACCAGCCGTGCGGACCTGGATTGCGAAGCATCCGCCGCCGCTGGTGCTGACCGAACGCGAATGGGCCAATTCCGCCGACGCCTTTCCCATCGAGTACGAGGATATCCGCGCGGGGCACCGCGTGATCGCGGGCCGCGATCCATGGCACGGCATTCGCATACAGCGCGAGCACGTGCGCCGCCAGCTCGAGCACGAGCTGATGGGGAAGCTCGTCCATTTGCGGCAGGCCTATGCTGCGGAGTGGGGCAATGCGAAGCGGCTGGCCGAGATAGTCGCAGGCACGCGAGCCGGTTTTTTGACGATGCTCCGAGCGGTCGTGCGCCTTTTGGGGCGGCCCGTAGCAGCCACGGACGAGGCTCTAGTGCGCGAGGCCGCCGGTCTGATAGGATTTGCAGCGGATCAGCTGTCGGAGCCGGCCGCGTACCTCGACGCCGTGACGCGCACGGCGGAGTATGTGAACCGCTTGGAAAGGACCGCTACGTGAACATTCGTGGCATCGCGCTACTCGCGCTGGCGTTCGTCGCGGGCTGCGGGTACAACCAGATCCAGACGCTCGACGAGCGCATCAACGCCGCCGAGTCCCAGATCAAGGTGCAGCTGCAGCGGCGCGCGGACCTGATCCCCAATCTGGTCGAAACGGTGAAGGGCTACGCGAAGCAGGAGCAGACGATCTTCATCGCGGTGGCGGAAGCGCGTGCAAAATTGGCTGGGGCCGTCCAGTCGGGAAACCTCGAGGAAATGGCGCGTGCCAATGCCGAGCTCACCGCGCCCCTGGGGAGGCTCCTCGCGATCGCCGAGAATTATCCCCAGCTCAAGTCCAACGAGAATTTCCGGGCGCTCCAGGACCAGCTCGAGGGGACGGAAAACCGGGTCGCGGTGTCGCGGCAGGATTACAACGAGACGGTGAACACCTACAACGCGTACATCCGGCGCTTCCCGCAGGTCCTCACCGCGAAAGTGCTCGGAAAAAAACCACGTCCCTATTTCGAGTTACAGACGCCGGGAGCCGCCGAGGCCCCCCGTGTCGATTTCTCGAGATAGCGATTAATATCAATCATGCCTCGGGTTGAGACTCCAAAGCGACTGTCCGTTCGGGATCGTAATCAACCCTCTGCGTCCGAACGCGAGGCTGCCGAACGTTGTCTGGTCGCCATCATCGAAGACGACAGCGAGTTTCGCGATATGCTGCGCGAGCTGCTCGAGGAAGAGCAGTACCGGGTCGTCGCGGTCGCCAACGGCGCCGAGGCCCTCGAAACGCTGCGCGGCGACACGCTCCCCAACGTCATTCTCCTCGACGTATCCATGCCCGTCATGGACGGGTTCGACTTCCTGCGGTTCCGCAACGACGATCCGCAGCTGGCGGCCGTTCCAGTGGTGCTCGTTACCAACGCCAAGCCGCACGAGCGTCCCACGATCGGCGTCAACGACGTGGTACGGAAGCCGATCGATATCGACGAGATTCTGTTCGCGATCAAGCGTTATTGCGCGTGACCTGACGTGGCGCGACCGCCGGCGTTGCAGCGACCGGTGCCGCCAGCGGTAGGGTAAAGAAAAAGGTCGTTCCCTCGTTGGGACGGCTTTCCACCCAGATACGACCGCCCAGTGCTTCAACAACGCCCTTCGCGATCGTGAGTCCCAGCCCGCTGCCCAGGCGGGCTTTCGGCATGGCCTGCCAGAACCGGTCGAAAATGTGCGGCAGCTGTTTGCCGGAGACGCCGATCCCGGTGTCGCGCACGGTGAACAGCACCTCATCGTCGAACGGCTCCGCGCTGACGTTCACCTGACCGCCTTCGGGCGTGAACTTGATCGCGTTGCTGATCAGGTTCCCCAGCACCTGCAACACCCGGTCGCGATCGCAGACGGCCTCGAGCGGCTCGGCTGGAATGCTCTGCTCGACGCGCAGCGATTTTTCGGCGGCCTGGTCGTGGCTGACGGCCAGCGCTTCCGCAATGATCGAGCGGACCGGCTCGCGGCGCGGCTCCACGAACAGCCGTCCCGATTCGATGCTCGCGACGTCCAGCAGATCCGCGATCAGGCGATTCATCCGCTCGGCCGAGCGGCGAATCGCCTCGACGTGCCGGCGATCGCGCCGGCCCTCCGTGTCGGGCGGCAGGCTCCGCAGCAAGAGGCTCACCGCGGTGAGCACGGTGTTCAATCCGTTCCGCAGATCGTGCGAAATCGCAGCGAGCGTGTCGTCCCGGGCCCGGCTCGCCTGGCGGGCCTGCTGATACAGGCGCGCATTGTCGGCTCCCAGAGCAGTGCGCTGCGCGATGTCTTCGAGGAACGGCAGGTCGACTTTAGTGAAGCGGCGCTCGGGCCGCGTCATCGCCAGGGTGAGGACCCCAAGCAGGCGCCCGCGCCCGATGAGCGGCAACAGCGCCAGCGAGCGAATGCCGGCGGCTCGAATCGCGGCATGCCCGGCGGGCTCGGGGGCCACGGTCACCAGCGCCGCCTGCGTCAGCTCGGAGATCAATACGCTCTCGCCGGCACGCAGGGCGGGTGTGGGGGTCAAGCGCCAATCCTCCAGCGTATTGTCCACGCGCTGGATCGAGCCATCGTCTTCAATGATGTCGGCGAGACAGATATCACCCAGCCGGGGCACGAACAGCCGTGTCACCGCGGACAACATCGCGGGCTCATCGAGCGCCGATGCCAGGACCTCGGCGAGATTGGACAGAAACCGCTGGTCGTCAGAAACCTTCGCGGCTGCCATTTTGCCGTCCTTGACGTTCACCGCGTTCCTCCCACCGCCGAACCCCGGTGCGGCAGGCTGCGCTCACCTCAGGTGATCAGCAGAATCAGCAATACGATCAGCAACACGATCCCCAGCGTGGAGATCGTGATGGTTGTCTTATCCGCGGCGGCCGCCGCGGTCAACGCCTGCTCCTCGTGTACGAGCGTCGGCTTGTAGCTCGTGAACCCTGCACTCAGCCGCGGACCCGGGGGGGAAGGGGCGGGGGCCGGAGCGGGGGCGGGGGCGGAAGCCTCGACCGTCTGCTGCGTCGGGGCTTGCGCCACGGCTGGCGCCGTCGCGAAACACACGACGGCGGCCAGCACAACCAGGCGCTGCATCATACGACTCGTCGTCCCTGAATCAGGCGAATGACGACTACGACCAGCGCGATGACGAGCAGCAGATGAAGCAGGCCGCCGAACGTATATGACGAAATGAAGCCCAGCAGCCATAACACGATGAGAATGATTGCGAGCGTCCACATATGTCGTTGTCTCCTAGGGGGTAACGGGCAGTTGCTGTCCGACGACCCACTTGACGATGCGCCCTGATTCGAGCGCGGTATCCTCTTCCACCTGATTGATCAGCGCGAGCGTCTTCACGGGCGCCGGTGACGGGCGTTGCCGAGCGAGCTCGGCGATCGTCGTCCGTCGATCCAGCGTAATGACGCTCAGGTGTTGCGGCCGCACGTTCAGAATCGCCGGATCGTTGACCGGCCCGAAGCTGGTCAGCGCCCGCTGTGCCACCGACTGATAGTTCGACCAGCGCGCTTCATGTGCATAGGCCAGCAGCCGGTACACGCGGTTGTTGTACTCGATGAACATGGCGCTGCCCCGCAGCGTGCCGTTTTCGGTCGCGGCGGCGAACGGCGCCGCGCGGGCCGTGAGCCCGTGCACGTTGCCGCTCGTGAGCGTACCGGCCTGAATCCCTTCCGTCGCCAGGAACGAGCGGGCGGCCTGATCCGCGCTCGAGCCTTCCGAGAGCGTCAGCTCGATGATCGCGTCCTGCTGCGAGCTCTGCCCGGCGACCGCTTGCTTGCTGTTCATGACCCGCCAGCCGCTGGGGAACATCATGCTGAAGCGCAGGTCCGGATGGTAGAACACGCCGCCCTTG
>DASTDR010000016.1:0-2115 GCA_035710265.1 Gemmatimonadales bacterium
CGGGCTCCATCTTCGGCGACCTCTTTTCCGAGCAAACCGAGGTCAACATCCGGCAGCACGCGCTGGAGTCTGCGTGCTTCGTCGTCAGCGCGACCGCCTGGCTGGATCCCGATCAGCAGGCGCAAATCATGAAGGACACCGGCTGCAGCATCGGCCCGATCTCCGGCGGCTGCTTCGCCGCGATCGTGGCACCCGACGGAACCCTGCTGGGCAAGCCCCTCCGCTCGGGCGAAGGCGTCGTCGTCGCCGACCTCGACTTCGCGCTGATCGACAAGCGCAAGCTGCTGATGGACTCGCGCGGCCACTACAGCCGGCCCGAGCTGCTCAGTCTGCTGATCGACCGCACCCCCACCGCGAACGTCCACGAACGCGCTGTGCACCCCAAGTCAGCCGCCGAGCAAGGCTCGGAGGAGCGTCTCACCACGGTTGCCTATCCATAGAAGTTGGAGCGAGAGAAATGCCAACGATGCAGGTCCAAGCCGAAGATTCAGCTTGTCTCGTCCAGGCCATTGGAGGAGATCGTCCGAAGACTCAAGGGATCGGAAGCTTAGGGAGGCCAAGGAATGAAGCAGGTTTTCGTCGCCCGGACTCCCACCGAGGCCCACCTCGTGAAGGGCGTGCTTGAAACACGTGGCATCCGCGCGGAAGTCCGTGGTGAGGCGCTGTGGGGGACGCGAGGCGAGATACCGCTTACCCCGGATACCCTGCCTACGGTCTGGGTGCTCGACGACCTTCAGGCGCCGGAAGCAGTGCGCATTGTCGAGGAGTATTCATCCTCGGCCTCGGCTTTCGGACTCGAGGCCCAAGGCTGGCGATGCCCCGTTTGCGGTGAACAGCTCGAGTCTCAATTCTCGGAATGCTGGAAGTGCGGAGCCAACCGTCCGGCTTGACGGCGAAGAAACGGGAGGTCAGTAAACCTCGAAAGAGGGAGACGGCAATGACGACGAGAGAGTCAGTCGTATCAAACGTTGGTGCGTCGAAGCTCACCGTTGTGGGCACAGGCGTGCGGCTGGAGAGGGTCGGGCACCACATCGTTCGCTATGGGCTGGTTCTGGTGCTTATGTGGATCGGGGCCATGAAGTTCACGACGTACGAGGCGGCCGGCATCCAGCCGCTCGTGGCCAATTCTCCGGTGATGGGCTGGCTCTATGAGATCTTCAGCGTCCAAGCGCTCTCGGCACTTCTTGGGGTCACGGAAATCGCCGTCGCGGTGATGATCGCGCTCAGGCCCGTGTCGGCTGTTGCGGCGGCCGTGGGCAGCGCGCTGGCGGCGGGCATGTTCCTGGTCACCCTCAGCTTCCTGTTCCTGCTGTCAACGCCGGGCTGGGAGCCGACCGCTGGGGGATTTCCCGCGCTGTCTGTCGTGCCGGGACAGTTCCTTCTGAAGGATGTCGTGCTGCTCGGGGCCGCCGTGTGGTCGCTCGGCGAAGCTCTCGTCACGCATCGCCCTTCAGCAGCCCCGGCTGTTGATCCATGTCGTTACCACCGCTGAGGCATTCCCATGACTTCATTGCTGTCCGAAGTCCTGAAGGCGCATGGTGGCCTCGAACGCTGGCGACAGTTCACCACGCTGTCAGCCACCATCGTCACCAGCGGCGAATTCTGGAGCTTCAAAGGCCTCGTCCAGGATGCCCATCCCCGCCGCATGACCGTCGACCTGCACCGTGAATGGGGCTCGGTTGATCGCTTCGGCGATCCCGATTGGCGTACGGACTTCACGCCCGATCGCATCGCGATCGTGGCCCGCGACGGAACGGCAATCGCGCAACGGACCGACCCGCGGGCGGCCTTCACGGGCCACACCCTGACGACGCCCTGGGACCCGCTCCACCGCGGCTACTTCAACGGCTATGCACTGTGGACCTACATGACGACGCCCTTCGTCCTCGCCGATCCAGAGCTCAAGGTCGCGGAGATCGCTCCAGTTCGAGAGGGCGACGAGACGTGGCGCGGTCTGCGGGCGACGTTCCCTGACAGCATCGCCACTCATAGCCGCGAGCAGGACTTCTACTTCGCGCCCGACGGACTGCTCCGCCGCCACGACTACCATGTGGACGTGGCCGGCGGTTTTGCCGCCGCGCAGCTCGTCTCGGGATTCGTCGAGGCACAGGGACT
>DASTDR010000017.1:0-2129 GCA_035710265.1 Gemmatimonadales bacterium
GCGTCCGGCAGCATGGGGAACGTGACCGCCGACCTCGGCGGCGAGTGGCGGCCGGGCAGCGAGGCCGAGCTGTCCTTCAACCAGTCGATGGGCGAGGTGCGGGTGAAGGTGCCGACCAAGGTGCGGCTCGAGGCCGACGTCCGCGACTCGGAAGGACAGAAGAGGAACATTCCTGGCGATGCCGACCAGACCAGCGATCCGAAAGCGCCGCTGCTCCGGGTGCGCGTGTCCACGTCGATGGGCGAGAGCCGCGTGACTCGTTACTAGTGGACCGTACTAACGAGTTGTACAGCGGTCATGCGATTCTCCGCGTCGGGTCCGCATAGGACCAACGAATGGGCGTCGCGGTCTTGTTGTACTGCTTGATGTAGTGCATCAGCTTGCGACGCAGGTCGGTGACCGAGGTGAAGATGCCTCGCGCCGTGACATCGCGCTCGATCTTGGAGAACCAGAGTTCGACTTGATTGAGCCAGGACGAATAGGTCGGCGTGTAGTGAAGATGGACGGACGGATGCGCGACCAAGAAGGTCCGGACCTGCTGCGTTTTGTGGGCCGAGAGATTGTCCACGATGATGTGGATCTCGCGCCGCCGGGGCTGGGTCTCGACGACCGTCTGCAGAAAGCGGACGAATTCCGCGCTGGTGTGCCGCGCGGCGGTGCGCCCGACGACTTCGCCCGTCTGCGTATTGAGTGCCGCATAGAGCGACAGGGTCCCGTGCCGGTAGTACTCGAAGCCGTGACGTTCGGCGCGCCCCGGCGACAACGGCAGCACCGGGTCGAGCCGATCGAGGGCTTGAATCGCCGTCTTCTCGTCGATGCAGAACACGACGGCGTGCTGCGGCGGATCGAGGTACAAGCCGATCACATCCGCGGCCTTCGTCTCGAAGTCGGGATCGGTCGACCGCATGTACCGCTCGAGGCGATGGGGCTGCAGGCCGGCATGCTGCCAGGCGCGCGCGACAATCGTGTGCTGGACGCCCAGCTTCCGGCCGAGCGATCGCGTGGACCAGTGCGTCGCGCCGTGCGGCGGCGGGCGACGCGTCCACGTCATGATGCGCGCCTCCAGGACTGGTGTCAGGACGGTCGGCTTCGAGCCGCGATGACGGGCTGCCAATCCAGCGAGTCCGTCCTCCGCGAACCGTTGCTTCCACAAGGCGATCGTCCGCGAGCTGCAGCCGGTCATCGTGGCGATCGCGGCGTAGCTGCAGCCGTCGGCGAGCAACAGAATGACGCGGGCCCGTCGCGCGGCATCCGCACGGCCGCGTCCCGATCGCACGCGTGCCTCGAGGTCGAGGCGTTGGTCGGCGGTGAGCACCAGCGATGTCGATGGCATGCGCCATCATATGATTTACAACTCGTTAGTACAAGCCACTAGGTGACCGTTGAGTGCCGGTCGGTGAGGCTTCGAGTTACCTGAGCCGATATGCGGATGTCGACACGCGCGTCTTCGAGGGCTGTGACGTCGAACACGTGGTAGCCCCATCCGGGCGTGTCCAGGTACAGACCGCGTGCGTCGAGATCGTGGCGATCGCGATCGAAACACGCCGCGCTCATCTGATCGTCAAAGCGCACCGGCCGATCACCCCGATCCATCAGCGGCAGGCGAACGTAGCATTGGCTCTGGTTGGCGGCGTAGTTGACGGCAACGAGCCGGCGGTCGTCAGCCGTGCTCGTCCAGAGCCACGCGACGAAGCAGTCCGACGTCCAGTTGCCTTCCCACGCCGGCGTACACTGGAGCAGCCGCCAGTCACCGTCGCAAACGGCCGGATCGCGGAGCACGGCGAGCAGGCGGTCGTAGAACCGCTGCAGCGCGCCGTCGATTGGTTCGAGCGGTGCGCGGACGAGGTGCGGCGAAATGCGCTTCCTGCGGCCTTCGAACTGACCCTGGTGGAAGAACCGCAGTCCGGGCGACAAGTAGGTGATGACGGCAGCCGCCTCGTGCATCCCCGGCGGGAAGGTCGCGGCTGCCCGCGGCTCGTCATGATTCTCCATGAAGCGCGCGAGCTTGCCCTGGTAGTCGAGCCCGGCGTGGAGATGCCCCCGCACCGGTCGCGCGTGTCCGTCGCGCAGGCGATCGTACAGTCGCTTGTCGTACGCGTAGTCGAACCCTTGCTGCAGCATGGTCCATT
>DASTDR010000018.1:0-3903 GCA_035710265.1 Gemmatimonadales bacterium
ACGCCACGAGCCCGGTAACGATGCCGCGAACCGCCGGTCCGTACCGGTGTTCGAGGTAGTCGCCCGTCGTGTAGAAGCCGTGCTGCTTTGCCAGCGTCCACAGCCGAGGGCCCACCCAGAAGGCGAGCGCGAGCGACGCCAGGCCCGCCGATCCGCTCCACCACCACGCGCTCAGCCCCTCGCGGTACGCAAGTCCCGCGACGTTGACGGTCGCGCCGGCGCCGATGTTTGCTGCGAGCATCGACGCGAACACGAGGCCGGGCCCGAGACTCCGGCCCGCGACGAAGAACGCGCTGCTGGTCCGGACGAAGCGGGCCGTCCAGATGCCGAGGCCGACAACCGCGCCCGAGTACAGGACAAGAAGAAGGAGGTGGGGACTGATCACGAAGATTCAGAATTCAGACTGTAGACACCTTCGTACGCCACGCACGTCAACCACAGAGAACGCAGAGACACAGAGGAAAGCCACAAGGTCGACCTGCCAGAAAAGGTCTCTCTGCGTCCTCTGCGCCTCTGTGGTTAACGTCCGTGACTGTGTCCGCATGTCGCATCGTGCATCCTGAATCCTGCATCAGCGAGATCACTTGAAGCGTGCGGGCACCGTCCCCATATCGCGCGCGGCGGGGAGGCCGCCCGACGAAGTGGCTTGCACGGCCGCGCGCACGATGGCCGCCGACAGCGCGTCGGCTGCGAGAGCGCCGATCGTCGTCACATCGCTCCGCCCCTGCCACGATCCGGTTGCCAGCGCGAACACCGTGTCGCCGTCGGCCGGCGTGTGCGCCGGATAGATCGCTCGTGCGAGCCCGTCATCGGCCATGAGCGCCACGCGGCCGGCCTCGGCTTTCGTGAGACGCGCGTTGGTGGCGACGACGGCGATCGTCGTGTTCTCGCCTGGCCGCGATCCGCCCGCTGCCGCCGGTGATCGCAGCAGCACGCGCGCGTCCGCCAGGCGCTTGCCGTCGGCCGTGCGCACGCCCGCGACGATGGCGCCTGTGGCCGGGTCCACGACATCTCCGACGGCGTTGACCGCGACGATCGCCCCGACGACGAGGCCGCCCGGAAGAGCGATGGACGCAGAACCCACCCCCGCTTTCATCGCGCGCTCGCGGCTGCCGGCGATCTTGCCAACCGTCGCGCCAGCTCCCGCGCCGACGTTGCCCTCGGCGACGGGGCCGTTGCTCGCGGCCATGGCGGCGCGGTATCCGCAGTCGGCGGTTGGCCTGATGCTGGAGCTGCCGCCGAACCCGAGATCCATCAGCACCGCCGCAGGCACGATGGGCACGACGGTACCCGCGATGGGATAGCCAATCTTCTTTTCCTCGAGAAAGCGAACGACGCCCTGCGCCGCATCGAGCCCGTACGCGCTGCCGCCCGTCAGCACGATCGCGTTGACGCGTTCGACCGCGTTGAGCGGATCCAGCAGGTCTGTCTCCCGGGTGCCCGGGGCGGCGCCGCGCTGGGACACGCCGCCGACGGCGCCCTCGCCGTCGGCGAGCACGACGGTGCAACCCGTCGGCCGCTCCGTCAGCGTGTGATGGCCGACCCTGATACCGGCAACGGCAGTCAGTCCTCTCGCGGGCGCGGGCTGCTGCGAAGCGCGCGACTGGCCGAGCCCGACACCACCCATCGTGGCCATCGCGACAGCGACACCGGCAGCGACGAGCGCTCCAGTCGTTCTCATGACCTGCCGCTTACCTTACTCTCATCAACTCCCAAGTCCCAACTCCCAAGTCCCAACCACACGGTCCCCTTGGAAGTTGGGAGGTCTTTGTTTGCTGTGTCGGTTCAGGGGGTTCAGCGGTGCAACTGGTTCAGGAGGTCCCGTTCATGAGGTTCTCTGGGTTCTGCAGGTTCGGCAGGTTCGAATAACCTGCAATGAGCCCTTGAAGCCCGGCACAGCAGAGCCTGTTGAGTACCCCATGTCCGCCAAACACCCGCGGCTCAATCGCGGCGACGACTATGGCCGGCGCTTGATCCATACGAAGCCGAACACAGCTCCAGCGACCATGAAGGGCGCAGCCCCCAAGGCAAAGCCGAGTGGACGAGCCGCCCAGTATTGAATCCACCCCCACGCGGTCTGAGGATCCTCAGATTCGGCAAACACCACGGCAGTAGCGAGGCAGCCGACCGCCCCGAGCAGGACGCCGACGACAACACCGGTCGTCACGCTCGACGAACCGACAACTCGTTCAAGAACCATGAACAGAGGAATGAAAACAAACGCCAGGGCGGCGAATACCGCGGTGAACGCTGTGGTCACATCCGAAATGTTGTGAACCGCATGTTCCCATCGACCGGTCCAGGCGGTCGCGATGAGGCTCGATCCTGCCATGCTCGTAAGGCATACGATGACGGACACGATCCACACGCGGAAGACTCGCCCCATGTTTGCCGTTCTCGGTTCGTTCGACTTCTTAATGAGTAGACCTCACAGGCCCGACCGCAGCTAACGCAGGCGGACGCGGCATGAGT
Source organism: Gemmatimonadales bacterium (assembly GCA_035710265.1). GTDB lineage: Bacteria > Gemmatimonadota > Gemmatimonadetes > Gemmatimonadales > GWC2-71-9 > 20CM-2-65-7. The sequence goes on from DASTDR010000018.1 coordinate 2,473, forward strand.
CTCGCCCGAAAGGGACCGTTGATCAAGGTCGGACCGTTGTGTGAGCCTCGCGCCCGGGAGCGACCATGCGCGAGGAGGCGCTGACCGTCCACGATCGCGTACGCCAGGCCGAGCACACCGCACAGCTGGAAAGTGGCCGGCGCGATTCGGCCGCGCGTCTTCCGCCCGTGCGTTCGAGTTGAGCGAATCACCCCGGACGTTTTGAGCCGCGCGACGGATGTCGCGCCGCGTCAGCGAATAGACGCGCGGGGAGCGAGAGAGTCCGAGCGCCGGTCACTTTCCCGGCCGCCGCGTCCGCGGTCGTGGACCGGTCGGCGTCTCCGATGCGCAGGCGAAGCCACGGCGGTTCAGCGCGATGCAGACCCGCTAAACAAATACGTTGGCAGTCGGAACTTGGGAGTTGTTCACCGTTCCCCTGGCGTGCACCGCATGTTATCAATCAGGCGGGTCGTGCCCACCCACAGCGCCCCGGCCGCGACGACAGGGAAGTTGACGGTCGCGACCGGCTGAAAGTCAACCGGCTCCACGATCTCGAGGTACTCGAGCGTCAGCCGATCGTCGCGAGGAATCTGCTCCGACCCGCGGCGCTTGAGCTCGGCCGCGTCGGAGATGCCGGCGTCCACCGCCTCCTTTACCTCTTTCAAGGCGCGGTAGAGCGACGTCGCCAGGGGCCGCTCGGCGGCGCTCAGCCGCGCGTTGCGCGAGCTCAGCGCCAGCCCGTCCGGCTCGCGCACGGTCGGAACACCCACGATGCTGACGGGGACGTTCAGATCGGACACCAGCCTCCGGACGATGGCGAGCTGCTGCGCGTCCTTCTCGCCGAAGTACGCCTTGTCGGCCTGCACGATCTGAAACAGCTTGAGGACCACCGTCGCTACGCCCCTGAAGTGGCCGGGGCGATAACGTCCGCACAGGTGATCGGCCAGCCGTCCTACCTCCACGGTGAGCTCGAGCGGGACCGGATACATCTCCGCCGGGGAAGGTGCGAACACGACGTCCACGCCCAGCTTCTGGCACAGCGCGAGGTCCGCGTCGAGCGGACGTGGATAGCGCTCGAGATCCTCGGGGCGATCGAACTGAGTGGGGTTCACGAAGATGCTGACGACCACTGTGGTCGTCTCACGGCGGGCCTGCGCGATGAGACTCGCGTGGCCGGCATGAAGCGCTCCCATTGTCGGGACCAGGCCGATCGGGCCGGCCGCCCGCATCCTGCCGAGCCGGCCGCGCAATTCGGAGATTGTCTCAACGAGGGCCAGGCCCATTCGCGGCGACTACCGTTCAGGCACTCCCGAGACCTTCGTCAACGTCTGCGGGTATCGTCCGGCGCGTACGTCGTCCACGTACGACTTCGTCGCGGCGCCGATGGTGTCTGACAGCTTTGCGTACTGCTTCACGAACGACGGAACGAAGCGGTCGAACAGCCCCAGCATG
>DASTDR010000019.1:0-2612 GCA_035710265.1 Gemmatimonadales bacterium
GAGGCCGCCGGTTCCACCGAGAGTCTGTACCGTCACTATCCGCTGTTCGCGCAACGCCGGGCTGTCGGCCCCGAACAGCACCTCCTGGACCGCCCGGTCATAAGCCGGTATGCCGTCGATCGGCAGGTAATTCCGCGGTAACGGGCGTTCCGCCAGTGTCTGCTCGGCGCGCCGCACACACTCGAGCACGGGGACCTTGCCCTGGTCGTCATAGTAGACGCCGACGCCCAGGTTCACCTTGTGGGGGTTGGTGTCCGTGTTATAGGTCTCGGTGACGCCCAGGATGGGGTCCCGTGGCGCCATTTCGATGCCGGTGAGCGGGGATTGGCTCATTTTGTGGGTGAGGAGGGACTTTGATTGATGAAAAATCTTCCAACGGGACGTTATTTTACCCGCAGACGCGCCAGGACGTAACTGGAACAGGTCGCGCCGAAGACAAAGTGGCGGCAGTGCCTCCTGCTATGGGAAAATCCAAGGTTTGGCTGCGAAGCCCATCCAGTTGATGAACCGATCCACGCCCCCCAAAGCAGAATCGCGCGACGCGCCGGAGCTGGTAGCATTTCCCGACAGCCCGTATCGGCTGAATCCGCTGTTTCCCCCGGCGGGTGACCAGCCGGAGGCGATCGCCAAGATCACCGCCGGCGTGCGCGACGGGCTGGCGTATCAGACCCTGCTCGGGGTGACCGGCTCGGGCAAGACTTACACCATGGCTCACGTCATCGGCCGGCTCGGTTGCCCGGCGCTGATCATGGCGCCGAACAAGACGCTGGCGGCACAACTCTACTCCGAGATGCGCGAGTTCTTCCCGGAGAACGCGGTCGAGTATTTCGTTTCGTATTACGACTATTACCAGCCGGAAGCCTACGTGCCCTCGAAGGACCTCTTCATCGAGAAGGACTCCAGCATCAACGAGCACATCGAGCAAATGCGGCTTTCGGCCACCAAGTCTCTGCTCGAACGCCGCGACACCATCATCGTCTGCACCGTCTCGGCGATCTACGGCATCGGCGACCCGGTGGACTACCACAGCATGATCCTGCACCTGCGGGAACGGGAAAAGCTCGCCCAGCGCGACGCTATCCAGCGCCTGGCCGCGATGCAGTATGAGAGGAACGAAATCGAGTTCCGGCGCGGCGTGTTCCGGGTGCGCGGCGAAGTGCTGGACATCTTCCCGGCGGAGAACTCGGAAACCGCCGTGCGCCTGACCCTGTTCGACGACGAGGTCGAGTCCATCCACCTGTTCGATCCCCTGACGGGACACGTGCTGCAGCGCGTGCCGCGGTTCACCGTTTACCCCTCCAGCCACTATGTCACGCCGCGCGCAACCGTCCTGAGGGCGATCGAGGCGATCAAGGAGGAGTTGCGCGGGCGCGTAGACTGGTTCCAGAAGCAGAACAAGCTGGTCGAAGCCCAGCGCATAGAGCAGCGCACCCGTTTCGACCTCGAGATGCTCGCCGAAATGGGGTTTTGCAAGGGAATCGAAAATTACTCGCGGCATCTGTCCGGGCGCGAGCCGGGCGAGCCGCCGCCGACACTGATCGACTACCTGCCGCACGATGCGCTGATGATCCTGGACGAGAGCCACGTCACTGTCCCGCAGCTCGGCGGCATGTATCGCGGTGACCGCTCACGCAAGGAAAACCTGGTCGACTACGGCTTCCGGCTGCCCTCGGCGCTGGACAATCGACCGCTGCGGTTCGATGAGTTCGAGAAGGTGACGCGACGCACGATCTTCGTTTCCGCGACCCCGGCCGAATACGAGCGGACGCACCAGGCGCAGGTTATAGAGCAGGTGGTGCGCCCCACCGGGCTGGTCGATCCGGCCGTCGAGGTGCGCCCCGCCACGACCCAGGTCGACGATCTGCTGTCCGAAATCAACGATCGGGTAAAAGTCAACGAGCGCGTGCTGGTGACGACCCTGACCAAGCGCATGGCCGAAGACCTGACCGACTATCTAGGCGAGCACGGCGTCAAGGTGCGCTATCTTCATTCCGACATCGACACCGTGGAACGCGTGGAGATCATCCGCGACCTGCGCCTGGGCGAGTTCGACGTGCTGGTCGGCATCAACCTGTTGCGCGAAGGGCTGGACTTGCCCGAAGTGTCGCTGGTGGCGATCCTCGACGCCGACAAGGAGGGCTTCCTGCGTTCGGAGCGCTCGCTGATCCAGACCATCGGACGGGCGGCGCGCCACATCAACGGCGCCGCCATCCTCTATGCCGACCGCGTCACCGATTCCATGAGCCGCGCCATCGGCGAAACCGATCGCCGCCGCCGTAAACAGGTGGCCTATAACGAAGCTCACGGCATCACGCCGAAGGGTGTCTCCAAGCGCATCAAGGACATCATAGAAGGCGTCTATGATCACGACGAGGCTCGCAGCCAGCTAAAAGCGGCACAGGCCCGGGAACGTTACGATTCGATGGACGAGAAGTCGCTCACCCGGGAAGTGAAGCAGATCGAAAGAGAAATGCTGGATGCAGCGCGCAATCTCGAGTTCGAACGCGCCGCCCAGCTGCGCGACCGGCTGAAAGCGCTGAAGGAACGGCTGTTCATCGGGCTTGCTGCGTGAGCGTGCGGAGAGCCAGGTGATTCTGCTTGCCGCCGCTCAG
>DASTDR010000020.1:0-4110 GCA_035710265.1 Gemmatimonadales bacterium
GGAAGAAGCAGCCGGGCGCCGTGGGTATTCGGGTCATCGTCACGACCGAACCCGGACGCAACCCGAGCGATGCCGGCCTCGACCGGGTGCTGCGCGAAGCCGTCCGGCACGACTTCCCGGTCAACATCCTTTGCTGGGGTAACCTCGAGCGGGGCGCGGCGGTGATCGATCGTCACCCCGACACGCGGTTCATCATCGACCACCTGGGCCTTGTGCAGCCGCGCACGCCGCCTGCCCCGCCGCAGCCGTGGGCCGAGCTGCCGAAAGTGGTGGAACTCGCGAAACGCAGGAACGCGGTGATCAAGGTCAGCGGCGCATGCACCTTGTCGCAGAAACCGTACCCCTTCCCGGATATCTGGGACCCGCTCGCCCGCCTGTTCGATGCCTGGGGATTCGAGCGCTGTTTGTGGGGCACCGACTGGACCCGCGCCTTCGCGGTCGTCAACTACGAGCAGGCCGTCGAGCCCTTCCGGCTGACCGACCGTCTGAGCGCCGGTGAACGCGCGATGCTGATGGGCGGCGCGTGCGCCAAGGCGTACGGGTGGACGCCCGGGAAAAGCTAAATAGAACGTCCCAGGTAAGGCGTCTCAGGCAAGGCGTCCCGGATAAGCCGATAGAGAGCAGCATGCCCCCGAGGGCCGTCAGTTGCCGGGTTCAGGCCGCGATGGCGACGGGCGCGACCGGCTGCTTGTGGCGCGGCAGCCAAAGCGCCAGCGGCAGCGCGAGAAAACCGATCCCGGCGGCGACGAGAATGGCCGAATCGTAGCTGCCGGAGTGGTCGAACAACACGCCGCCGATCCAGCCTCCCAGCGCCATGCCGGTGCTCGCGCCTATCATCTCGAACGAGAAGATCGAGCTCAGGGGCGCCTTCGGTCCGAACATCTGCCGGTTGATGATCGGAAATCCGACCATCTCGCCGCCGTAACAGATGCCGAAAATGACCGCGAAGACGTAGAAGTGCCACGCTTCGGTGGCGAATAGCAGCATCAGGATCGACGCGCTCTGTCCGAAAATCGCCCACGTGAGGACGGCCCGGCCGCCGAACCGCTCGGTGAGGAGCGAGAAGGTGAAGCGGCTGACGATCGAGACGCCGGCGATGGTGCTCAGCACGCCCGCCGCCTGCAGGCCCGGAATCCCGTGGTGGGTCGCCATGGAGACGCCGTGCGCGAGGATCACGGCATGCCCGGCGCAGCCGAAATGGTGGCAGCCCGTCAGGAGCCATACCGGCTTGCGGGCGAGGACCGAGCGCAGGCTGACGGCCGCGCCCGCCGCGCCCGACGTCTGCTTCTCCTTTGCCGTATCCTCGGCGCCGTAGGCGGACAGTCCCACCTCGCCCGGACTGGTCCGGATCAGCCAGGAAAAGACGAGAAGAATCGCGCTGAAGGCGAGGCCGATCACCATGAACGCGGACTCCCAGCCGCGGGTCTCGATCATCCAGCGGAAGAGCGGCGCGAAGATCACCGGGCCGGAACCGAGCGCGGCCCAGTAGATGCCGAGCGCGAGGCCCATTTTCCGTTCGAACCAGCGGGTCACGATCACCGGCAGCAGCACCATGAATGCCGCGTTGCCGAGGGCGCCGACGAACACGCCGTAGAGCACGTAGAGGTGCCACAGCTCGCTGATCATCCCGAGCAGGACCGTGCCCGCGGAAATCATCAGCGACGCGCCGATCATGAGCGCGCGCGCGCCGTAGCGGTCGCCAAGCCAGCCAAAAGCCAGCATGGCGGGCATGCTGCAGAGGAACGCGAGCGAGTAGGCGAGCGAGATGTCGCCGCGGTTCCAGGCGAATTTCTCGACGAGCGGATCGACGAACACGGCAAACGACGCCGAGTCGGCGCGGGCGACGATGCTCAACACGCACGCCGCCGCGAGGATGATCCAGGCGTAATGCAGCCCGGATTTGCGGGTGGGCGTCATGATCGGGGCATTCTTTCCAGCAGGAGCCTGGCGGGCGCGATTGGCATCAGTCCAGTATGTGGCGGCGAACAGTCATCGAGATGCACCATTCTCGCATACTGTCCCTTCCCGGAAATCCGGGAGCCGCGCGCCCGCGTGCTCGACGCCTGGGGATTCGAGCTCTGCCTGTGGTGCGCCGACTCGACCGCCGCTTCGCGGTCGTCAACTACGTCAGGCCGTCGAGCCTATCCGCCTGACCGAACGTCTTCGCTCAGCAACCGGCGGCGCACCGGCCTTCGCCGTCGAACTCCATCGTGCGGCCGCTGATGGCGAGGTGAGCGGGCCGTTTGAAGTGCTTGATGAGCGCCGCCGTGCGCGATATCGGCCTCAGCTTGCCGCCTTCGGTGGCGGGCTCGTTCACGTGCGTGAGGATTACCGCTTCGGGCCGGAGCAGTTCGTTGATCGCATGCGCGCCGGACAAAAAGATGCCCGGGTTCACGCCGAGATTGAGCACGGCGAGATTGGCCTTATGAAAATCCTTGACGACGGTCTTCATCTCGGAATGGATGCCGGTGTCGCCGGAGAGGTAGGCGGTGAGCCCGTTGGTGAACTTGACGACGAAGCCCGTGGCGGGGCCGTATTCGAGGATGGCGCCGTCCGCCTTCAGCTCCGCGCGCTGGGCCTCCGAGAGCAGGGCGGGCGGGGCGTTGTTCACGTGCGAGGCGTACACGATCGTGATCTCCACCCCCTGCGATGCGTCGGCGGCCTTCGCGACGAAAACGCCGCCCATGTCAATTCGTGAGCTGCACGCGGTCTTGACCGGCACGGTGGTGGTCCCGCCGGGTTGCGGGCAGACGCCCAGCGGCTTGCCGCTGATGCCCTGGACCTTGTTGGACACGAAACCGGCCATGGCGCGGGTCGTCACCAGCGCCGCGTTCTGCGCCGCGACGACCTCGGCGGTCGTGGAATTCGGCGCGGGCATCCTTCCCGAGTTGGCGCACGTCCCGGCGCCCGGCGCCTTCAGCTTCTGGTCGCCGAGGTGGTCGCCGTGCATGTGGGTGAGCAGCACGAGGTGGATCGTGCCCAGTCGCGGATCGTCGCCGCCGGTCACGTTGTGCGCCGGGTCATAGAGGATGCGCACGCCGGTCGGGTCCTCGAAAACGATCGCGCGATCGTTCGCGCACAGCTCGCCGGGGTGGGAGCCGACCGGCGTGATCTTCACGTTCTGGGCCAGGGCCGGGAATGCGGCGAGCGAAAGGGCGATGGCGGCGCAGGCGATCTTCATGTCGTTCCTCCGGGATGCAGGCAATTGGTATTGTGGAATCCGCCGCGCCCGTCGCATGACGCCATGACTGCCTCGGGAGCGCGTGGCTGGCAGGATGATATGCCAACGGGCCGCGCTTGTGGCAAGGGGCATGGCTGGGCGCCGAAAAATGCTGGCTCGGATGTTCCACGCAGCGGGACCGCCTCACCAGACGAGGCTGCCGAGAAAGCGCAGAGACGCGGCGAGCAGGAACAGCCCGAACGCGACTTCGAGCGCGCGCCGCGAAAGGGCGTGGGCCATTCTCGCGCCATAGGTAGCGGTGACGCTCGACACCGGCGCCATCAGCGCAAACCCGATCAGCGAGACGAAGCCGATCGACAGCGGCGGCAATTGCGTCTGGTGCGGCAGGCCGGCGACGATGTAGCCGAGCGTGCCGGCGAGCGTGATCGGCACCACGATGCCGGCGGAGGTCGCGACCGCCTGATGGATCGGCTTCCCGTAGAGCGTGAGCACCATGGTGCATAGCGAGCCGCCGCTGACGCCGGTGAGCGAGGCCATCAGCCCGACCGCGAGGCCGTAAAGTCGCGCCAGCGGATGCGTCGGCAGGTCGTCCCCCAGCCGCCACGATTGACGGCCGAACAGGAGCTTGCCGGCGATGAGGGTCGCGATGACGATGAAGGCGATCTTGAAGACCGGCGATGGCGCCACCGTGGCGATGCCCGAGCCGATGGCGATGCCGACGATCACGCCCGGGGTCCACTGCCACACGACATCCGTGAGCACTGCACCGCTCGCGCGATGGGTCAGATACGACCGGATATTGGTCGGCGCCATGATCGCGAGCGAGGTGCCGATACAGAGTTGCATCAGCATCGCGTCCGGCACGCCGAGCAGGCGGAACACCTCGTAGAGCACCGGCACCACGATCGCGCCACCGCCGACGCCGAACA
>DASTDR010000021.1:0-2821 GCA_035710265.1 Gemmatimonadales bacterium
GCCCGTAATCGGTGTAGAAATGGGTCCAGTGCTCGAGCCCGTGCGCCTCCAGCCACTTGTCCCTGGCGGCGGCGCGGACGAAACCCTCGAAATTGCCGCGCGGGTGCAGGCCCTGGCCGCCCCAGTTGGCCGCCGTGAGGAGCGGCGTGGTGATTTTTTCCCAGGCCGGGGAGCGGGCGCGATGGTATTCGTCGTCGAGCGGGTGCGCGAGTATGTTGTCGCCGAAATCGCAGCGGTTTCTCGCAAGCGCGGCTTCCGGCAGCGTCTCATCGCCGCACACCAGCTCGCCGGTGACGCGGGAGCGCGGCCCGCGGCTGCCCAATCCATATTGTACGGACTTCACTTGCATGTCGTACCAGTTGGCCCAGAACGTGGAGAGAATTCCACCGTGGTGGGTCATGTCGCGGTACCAGTCGGCCGAGCCTTCCCACACGCACATGGCGGCGAGATGCGGAGGCTGCAGCGTGGCAACGTGCCACTGGTTCATGCCGTAATAGGAGATGCCGTTCAGGCCGACCTTGCCGTTCGACCACGATTGCGTGCCCGCCCACTCGATGCAGTCGTAAAAGTCCCTCGTCTCCCGCGGGGAGAACGGGTCTATGAAGCCGGGCGAGCGGCCGGCGCCGCGCGAATCCACCCGCACGCACACGTATCCGTCCGCCACCCATTTCTCCGGGTCCACGACTTCCCAGCTCTGGTACCGATTGCTCGAGCCGCGGGCGACGTCGGGATGCTCGGCGACCATGCGCTGCCACGCGCTCGGGTAGCCTTCCTGGAATGCGAGCCCTTTGGCGTAGGGGCCGTAAGTAATCAGCACGGGGTGCCGTCCGTTAACGGGCGGGCGGAAGACATCGGCGCGGAGGACCAGCCCGTCGTCCATCGCAATCGGGACGTCCCAGTCGATCTGCATGCCGTCGCGGATTTCGCTGCGCTGCGCAGAACTCATTCAGCCGCCGATGAACGCCGATAAAAACGCAGAACCGTCAAAATAAAAAAAATGATCCGCCAAGACGCCAAGAAGTTCTTCAATAATTGAACCACCAAGACGCCGAGCGAAACAGGAATAAAACCAAAACACGAAGGGAATGAGCCCTCGGTGTTCGACACTCGTCACTCAGCGCCCGTTGCGCATTTGACTAGGGCGCGTACGGCGTGTCAACCTGCGCAGCGGAAAAAAAGGAGGTCGCATGAAGATCGGAATCGCGGGCACCGGCCGGATGGGCGCGGCCATGACCCTGCGGCTGATGGACGTCGGTCACGAGCTCACGGTGTGGAACCGCACGCCGGGAAAGACGAATGCGCTCGCCGCCGCCGGTGCCGCGATCGCCGAGTCGCCCGCTGCACTGGCCAGTGGCGCCGAGGTCATCATCACGATGCTCACCGACGAAAAGGCCATCGAAGCAATGTACCGCGGGCCCCAGGGACTCCTGGCCGGTGCTGTCAGGGGCAAGCTGTTCATCGAGATGAGCACGGTTCGGCCGGGCGTCGAGATCGCGCTTGCAGACGGAGTGAGGCAGAAGGGCGGGGCGCTGGTCGATTGCCCGGTGGGCGGGACGGTCGGGCCGGCGCGGGACGGCAGGCTCTTCGGCTTCGTGGGCGGGGCCGATGCCGATGTCGCGCGGGCGAGACCGGTGCTGGAGCAATTGTGCCGCCGGCTCGAGCATGTCGGTCCGGTGGGCGCCGGCGCACGCATGAAGCTCGCGATCAATCTTCCGCTGATGGTGTACTGGCAGGCCTTCGGCGAGGCGCTGGCATTGTGCGCGCCGCTCAAGCTCGATCCGGACCGGCTCATCAGCATTTTCACCGAGACTTCGGGTGGACCCAACGTCCTGAAGGCCCGCGGCCCGGCGGTCGCCGCCGGGTTGAGGGGGCAGGACAGCGGGCCGGTCACCTTCGACGTGGACCTGATCTGCAAGGACCTGCGCGCAATGATCGCGGAAGGCAGGGCGCTCGGGATTGACCTTCCGGTTTCACAACGCTCGCTCGAATGCTTCGAGGAAGCGGCGGAAGAAGGCATGGGACCCAGGGACGGGGCTTTGCTGCCGGCGCGCTTCGCGAAGCGTGTGAGGCCGTGACGGCCGGTCAGCGTGCGGCGTCGCTCAGCTCGCACACCGCCGTCCAAACTTCGCCGGCGGATTCGACGTTGCCTACCAGGACGGCGCCGCGGTCGATCAGTTCCTCGACTTTTGCGATCACCGCTTCCCGGGTCGGACCGGTGACGATACGGGTGTAACCCAGCGCTTCGACCTTGCACGCGCTGACGGCGATTTCGGGATGCTCGCAGGTCGCGACCCACCGGTCGCCGACCTGGCTGGCTGGAGAAATCAGCCGCACCGGGCCGAGGCCGGCCAGCGCCTTCTCGACGCTCGCCCTGGTGTTGCCGGAGACGATGAGGTTGCTTCCCGCGTCGAAGATGTGCGCCGGTTCGTTCGAAGCGCTTGCGGCGGGCTGGCGGGCCGGAGCGGCGGGTTTCGCGGCTGCCCGAGCGGGCATTACGGGCCGCCGGGGAGCGGGCGTGCGCTGCAGCCACTCGTTCTCGGCCCTGCGCAGCAGGGCGCGCGCGTCCGGAACGATCGTATACACCTCGTGCGTGCGCGAATGCTTGTCGAGGTGCGCACCCTTGAGCACGAACAGGTTCACGTAATCCGTCGCCAGCCGGCACGCCACCTCGTAGAACGAGCGCGATACCAGAAGTTCACCGGGCTCGCAGAAGCTCATGACCCGCTGCGCCACGTTGATGCCGTCGCCGAGCACGTTCTCCTTTCCGTTGAGGTCGTCCACCAGCCGCACCGGCCCCAGGTTGACGCCCAGGCGCACCGGC
>DASTDR010000022.1:0-5131 GCA_035710265.1 Gemmatimonadales bacterium
GCGCGCGTATTGGTCCCAGTGCGGCGCGCCCAGCCCGGCGAACGCGGGCACGAGATAGACCCCCTGGGGATCGGTCACCTGTGCCGCAAGCGCTTCAACCTCGGCCGACGACTTGATGATACCCAGCCCGTCGCGCAACCATTGCACGACCGCGCCCGCGATGAAGATCGAGCCTTCGAGCGCGTACTCCATCCGATTGCCGATCTGCCAGGCGACCGTCGTCAGGAGATTGTGCTTGGACGGGGTTGGTTTGGTGCCGGTGTTCATCAGCATGAAGCAGCCGGTGCCGTAGGTGTTCTTCACCATGCCGGGCTGCGTGCACGCCTGGCCGAACAGCGCGGCCTGTTGGTCGCCGGCGATCCCCGCGATCGGAATGGAGCCGCCGAGCAGGCTGGTGTGACCGTAGACCTCGCTCGACGATTTCACCTCGGGCAACACCGAGCGCGGCACACCCAACAGCTTCAGCAGCTCGTCGTCCCAGGCACCCTTGAGATTGAACAGCATCGTGCGCGAGGCGTTACTCGGATCGGTTACATGCACCCGGCCACCGGTCAGGTTCCAGATGAGCCACGTATCGATCGTGCCGAATGCGAGCGTGCCGGCCTTGGCGGCGGCGCGCGCGCCCGGCACGTTCTTCAGGATCCATTCGAGCTTAGTGCCGGAGAAGTAAGCGTCGATCACGAGCCCGGTCTTGCGCTTGATCGTGGCCGTGAGGCCCCGCGCTTTGAGTTGATCGCAGCGCGCGGCGGTGCGGCGGTCTTGCCAGACAATCGCGTGATGAATCGGGGCGCCGCTCGCCCGGTCCCAGACCACCGTGGTCTCACGCTGGTTCGTAATTCCGATCCCGGCGATGTCGGATGCGGTGAGCCCTGCGCGTTTCAGCACCTCCTGCGCGGTGAAGAGCTGGGTCGCCCAGATTTCGTTCGCGTCGTGCTCCACGCAGCCGGGTTTGGGGAAGATCTGGCGAAACTCCTTCTGCGCCGTGGCAACGACGCTCCCCGTCTCATCGAAGACGATCGCGCGGGAGCTCGTCGTTCCTTGATCGAGGGCGAGGATGTACGTCACGCGGGCCACCACACCTTATAGAGGAGAGCGGCGATGACCCCGCCGGCAATCGGCGCCACGACAGGAACCCAGGCGTAGCTCCAGTCGGAACCGCCCTTGCCGGAGATCGGCAGGATGGCGTGCGCGAGGCGCGGCCCCAGATCACGCGCCGGATTGATCGCGTAGCCGGTGGGTCCCCCGAGTGAGAGACCGATGGCCCACACGATCACGCCGACGAGCGCCGGGCCCAGGCCCACATTCCAGCCGTACTCAGGATTGAGATTTTTCGGCGTGAGGATCGCCAGCACGCCCAACACGAGGACTGCGGTGCCGATCACTTCTGTGATCACGTTCGACAGCGGATTGCGGATCGCCGGTCCGGTGCAAAAGACGGCCAGTTTCGCGAGCGGATCCGGCGTCTCTCGCCAGTGGGACAGATACGCGAGCCAGACGAGGGTCGCGCCGAGAAACGCGCCCAGCATCTGCGCGGCGATGTAGGCGGGGACCTGCTCCCAGCCGAATTTGCCGATCGACGCGAGGCCGATCGTGACCGCCGGATTCAGATGGGCGCCGCTGAACGTGCCGACCGCGTACACCGCCACGGTGACCGCGAATGCCCATCCCGCGGTGATGACGATCCAGCCGGAATTCTGGCCCTTGGTGCGGTTGAGGACCACGTTGGCGACTACGCCATCGCCAAGGACGATCAGCAACAGAGTGCCGATGACTTCTGCGAGGAACGGGGACATGGAGCGGCGAAGCTACTCGTCGCTGCCAAACACTGCTAGTTACGTCGCGTGGCGCGCGTGGATACCAGGATGGCGCCCTGGTCGTGATTGAGTCCATACCGTGCGCTCGCCTGAATGCCGTCGAGGTGCTTCATCACCGCGATACTCGACGGCCGGATCGTGCGCAGCACCTCGACACCGCCGAGGTGGTTGTCGTCGACGTAGACCTGGACCTGACCTTCGGGTCCGCGCAGATTGAGCCACGCCGGCCGCAACGCCGCAATCGCATCGTACGCGGAGTAGAAATTGCGGGTGCCCCACTCTTCCGGCCGGAGCGATTCCCGATCCACGGGCGTGGTTCCGCCCGGCTGGGCGCCACCACCCCCGCACGCGGAGGCCGCCACCAGAACGGCGATCGCCAGGACAAAACGGACACGAGGCATGCCTTGAGTTAAGGTCACGCTTGCGTCCACGCAAGTGACCGTGACGGCCCCTTGAAGGAAGGTGCGGCGCATCGCATGGTACTGGGCATGCGCACACTCATTCTCCTCGCGGGCGGCTTATGCGCCGCCTCGCCCCTCGCAGCACAAGCCAAGAAGACACTCACGCTCGATGTCGGACTCGTGAACGCATCGGGGAACTCCGATTTCACCAGCGCGAACCTCGGTGAAAAGGCAACCTGGGCGAGAGACCGATGGCGCGTCGCCCAGAACGCCAAGGTCATCTACGGGGAGACGGACGGCGCGCGCACGACAGAATCGTACGACGCTGATGTGCGCGTCGAGCGGGCTCTGTCCCCCCGTCTCGGCCTGTACGCCTTCGTGGCCTATCAGCGGGACCCGTTCGCCGGGTTAGCCAGTCGCTGGAGCGGGGGGCCCGGTCTGGCGGCCGGACTCGTGCAGACGGCACGAGACACGCTCGGCCTCGAGGCCGCGTTGACGCAGCAAAGCGAGCGCACCACCGCTCCGCTGGAGCGGTCGTTCGGGGCGACGCGCACGGCGGCGCTGTTCAAGCACGTGTTTACGAGCAAGGCGTACTTCACGCAGTCGGTGGAATGGATCGCCAACCTCAAGACGGGCGACGACTACCGGTTGAATTCAGAGTCGGCTCTCGTGGCGCCGCTCTCCAGCAAGATCGGCGTGCGTGTGTCGTATCTGATTCGCTTCGACAATCAGCCTGAGCCCACGTTCGAGAAGACCGACAAGATTCTCACGACCGGAATTCAGGTCGCGCTGTAGCGCCTCGCGCGTCAGCCGGCGCGGACCCGCAGGGTGATCGCGCCGCTGTAGCCCCCCCCCGCCCCCCCCGTGTCGCTCGGCACGGTCCGCAGCGTCAACGCCGCCCGCTGCGCGCTCGACAATCGATTGTAGATGCCGTCGGAGGTATTGCGGGTGTTGCGCGGGCCACGCGCCGCGTACGCAGCCTCGGCGTGCACCTTGTCGGTCACTGACTCGTCGAAGAAGAACTGGGACGTGAACTCATAGGTCTCGCGCTCGCCCGCAAACAACCGGACCTTGAAGTGGATGTGCACGGGACGCCCCGAGTACCAGCCCGGGTACACCGTCGAGAATCGCGCCACCCCTTTTGCATCCGTGACCTGATAGCCGCGCAGGAACTCGGCCCCGCGCGCGCTGCCGACGTCCGAGTACACGCCCCCGGCGTCGCAATGCCACACGTCGACGTACGCGCCCGGCAGCGGCGTGCATCGGCCGTCGGCCAGTCGCTCCACGTGGAAGGTCAGCGCAAGCGGTACCCCGGCAGATACGGTGCCGGTTGTGGGATCGGTGCGGATGTCGGAGCGGTTCAGTTTCTCGTCGACGAAGAACGGCCCTTCCGTGAGCGCCGCCGTCAGCACGCACTCATCATCGGGCGCCGGTAGTAACGACAAATCGAGCAGCGATTGGGAGACGACCAGTGAAGCGGCGCCGGCGGCGACGCGGCCCAGCATGTCACGGCGAGTAATGTTGGAGGCCATGCTTTGCTACGCGGCGCCGTGCCGATCTGTTGAGGGGCTCGGCAGCGCGGCTGGTGTCGTCGTTATAGCCGGGCGCGGTAGGCTTCGAGCCGCTCCACCAGCTCGGCGGGGCGGCTCAGCGCTACCAGGTGCCCGCCATCGATCTCGTCCGGTGCAATGCCAAGCCGCTCTCTCACCACACGGCGCATGAACGGGGCGGGGAAGAACCGGTCCTGACGACAGAGCAAGAATCTGGTCGGGACTTTGGGCCAGGCCGGCAGCGGCCACGGTTTCTGAAATGGCGTGTCGGATTGGGCTTTTGCACCGCGCTTGAAAGCCTCCGTGGTGACCTCGGGCGGGACGTCGTGGAAGAAGGTGGTCTTCACGTCGAACGGGCCATCTGTGGAATGGCGCGTGTTCTTCCACCAATGACCAGGTCTTTCTCCCGGTAACGGAATCATCGCGGCGAGCAGCACGAGTAGTTCGACCGGCACACGCGTGCACACCAGCGGCGCCGTAAAGCCACCCATGGATTGGGCGACGATGATGAGATTCCGGTGGCGGCCAATCGCGCGGAGCACCGTTTCGGTGTATTCCGCGAGACCAGCCGAGGCATCGTCGCACGGCAGATTGGGAGCGATGACCGTGTGCCCGCGCGCCTTGAGGAGCGGAGTCACGCGGTGCCAGTACCAGTCATCCGAACCGGCGCCGTGGATCAGCACGTAGGTGGCGATGGGCGTTCTCGATCGTGTTGTGCTGAGCGACATGGTGAACGCGGGCATGAGTAATCGCCCCGTCGCTCTCCGGTCAATCAAACCGCTCCGGGTCGGGGTTTAACCCGGGTTTTCGCTTCGGTCCGATGTGGGCTCGGGAGCAAGTCCGCCTGGAATGATGCTCTTGGGACCGTACTTCCCGCGCACGCGGTCGATCGCGCGCGCCAGTCCCCGATCGCGCTCCGTCTCGTCACTGCCCAATAACGGCATCTGACCTTCTTCCCGAGCCTTGGTCAGTCCGGAGAGCCGTACCCCTACGAGCCGCGCCGGCACGCGCCGAGCGGCGCGCAACTTCGCGAGCAGCTCCCGAGCGACGCGCAGGATCACACGATCGGAGACGACAGGCTCGGGGAGTGTCCGCTGGGTTGCCCGCGTCGTGAAGTCGGCATCACGCAGCCGCACGGCAACCGTACGCGCGGTGAGGCCGTCGCTGCGCATGTCGGCCGCCGCGCGGGTCACCAAACGCAGCAGCTCCCGTTCGATGGCTGCATCGGTGACGAGATCCTTGCCGAAGGTTTCGTCGCGGCTGATGCCCTTGTTCGTCACGCGATGGGCGACGGTGTGGTCGTCGACGCCGTGCACGCGGCTCCACAGCCACGCGGCTTCGCGCTTGCTCAGCCCTCCCCACTGCT
>DASTDR010000023.1:0-2184 GCA_035710265.1 Gemmatimonadales bacterium
ATTTCCCCCGCTCGCGAGCATCGGCAAATCCGGGTTGCTGCTTATGTTCGCCTTCTTCGGGCTGGAATCGGCGCTGCAGGTGAGCGGCGAGGTGCGCGATGGGTCTCGCGCGGTACCGCGGGCGATCGCGCTCGCGGTGACGGGCGTGGGCGTGCTCTACATCGCCGTTCAGTTGGTTGCCCAGGGCATCCTGGGGCCAGCGCTCGCCGCGCCTGAAACCGCCAAGGCTCCGCTCGCCGCCGCGGCCGTGCAATTCGCCGGGCGGACTGGGTCCCTGCTGATCCTGATCGCGATGATCGTGTCGACGTTCGGCTTCATGACCGCGACGATGCTGTCCACCCCGCGAACGTTGTTCGCGCTTGCGCTCGACGGGTATCTGCCGCGGGCCCTCGCGGCCGTGCACCCGACTCACCACACGCCGCATGTCGCGATCCTTGTTCAGGCCGTGATCATGACCGCGATCGCCGCCACCGGCACGTACGTCAAACTGGCGATCATCGCCAACGTCCCGATCCTGCTCGTGTATCTGGGATGCTGCCTGGCGATCGTGCGCCTGCGTCGGCTGGGCGCGGGAGCTGCCGAGCGCCCATTCGTCATGCCTGCCGGGCGCGTCGTGCCCTGGGTCGCTGCAGCATTGATCGTCGGACTAGCCCGCGGGACACCGGTGAACGCGGCGATGGTCACCGGAGGAATCATCGCGGCGGCTTCGCTGCTGTTCCTGCTCCGGCGGGGAATCGACTGAGCCGGAGTCACTTCAGCGCGACGCTGAGCAATCCCTGCTTGAGGACGTTCCAGAACCAGGACGGCAGCGACTCACCCTTGAACGTGTAGTTCACGCGACCGACGCGCGGCGCGCGGTCGGGCTGGTCCGGGTTGTTCTGCCGCACTTTGAAACCCTGCGCCGCCTCCGCCGTCGCGCGCAGTAGCCCGCCGATGGGACCGCCCCCGCCGAGGAGGCCGCCGGCGCCCGTACCGGTGATGTCCGCCTCGAGCTCCGTGTAGCGAGGCACCACCACGCCGCGCGCCACGTCGTTCCGCACCGTGTACTCGAACGTCACGCCGTCGATGCGGCCTTTCTTGATCCGCGCCGGAGTGATGTGCTCGAGCAGCGGGTTGAGCGCCTGCGCATCCATCGAGCCGATGGACCCGCGGACCCACATCGTCATCCGCTCGGCATCGAGTGGCGTGGTGATGGCCAGCCGCAGGTTCCCTTGACCCATCAGCTTTCCGCGGATCTCCAGCGACATTGTGTCGGTGACGCTGCGCCGGTCGGGATCATGCCGCATGTGGAGAGCGAGCAGATCGACAGCGGCGATCGTGAGGCGCCCTGGGCGGTCGTGACCGGCTTTGAACTCTTCATAGATGATCGTGGCATCCGTGGCTCGGATGCTGTCCACGGCAATCCGGTTTTCCAGCGACGAGAACCAGCTCTGCGGCGTGCGCTTCGGCACGCGCGGGCCCGGCCGCGGCGGCTTGCGCTTATCGGAGAGAATCTCGAGCCGTAACGAGTCCAGCGCGATGGCGCGTGCCACGATCGCGCCCGATCGGCTGTAGCCGCTCTGGTCCACGCCGCGGATGGCAAGTTGTGCGGCCCTGACCCGGATGCGCTCGCGGCGGTAGGGGCTGAGGCGCTGGAAATCGGCATCACTGAGCCGCGGTCCCTGTTCGAAGTCGTGGACGGTGATCGTCGAGTCGGTGAGGTCGATCTCCAGCGCGCCGACGCGCACCATCTGCGCGGTGTCGGGGTGGAACTCGGTCGAATCCGCCCGCAACACGACCCCTTCGGCAAAGAGGGGCCGCGCCCGGTACTGTGGCGCGGCGGGATCGATCACGACGCCGGTGACTCGCAGCTGGGCACGCGCCAGGTCGAAGCGCTTGCGGTCGCCCGACGGCTTCCGGGCCACGACGCCGATCGCGACGTTCGGGAACACGATGCGGCCAATGCGAATCGTCGGCACGCGACGCGGCAGGTGGAGGTCGCGTTGGAAGGTCATCACGGCGCCGTGCGGCGCTTCGATGGTGCGTTCCGCGCCGGTCCGCGGCGCCTGGACGCGGGGCGCGCGCGTGCGCGCCTGCTGGAACCGCGCCACGCTTACGGAGTCGGGTGGCGCGTCAGATTCCCAGTGAACCTCCGCGCAGCCGATCTGCGACGCTGCGAGGCCGCGGCCGAAAACCAGGCGCGGC
>DASTDR010000024.1:0-5411 GCA_035710265.1 Gemmatimonadales bacterium
GTCTCGACGCGCGGGAACAGCTCGTCCGCGAGGGTTGCCACGCACGCGTGGTGAGCATGCCCTCCTGGGAACTGTTCGAGCAGCAGACGCTCGAGTATCGCCATGAAGTGCTGCCGCCGGCGGTGAAGGCGCGCGTCGCCGTCGAACAGGCGTCGACGTTCGGGTGGGAGCGGTATGTCGGCTCGGAGGGCGCCATCGTCGGCATGCACACGTTCGGCGCCTCGGCGCCGCTCAAGGCCTTGCAACAGAAGTACGGCTTTACCCCCGAGCGACTCGTGGAAGAAGCCCGGGCGCAGGTCGCGCGCGCTGGTGCGCAGCCCGATCCACGCAAGGAGCTGACGTGAACCCGCTTCTGCAGCTTCGCGAGCGTGGCCAGTCGGTCTGGTTGGATTACATCAGGCGGCATCTCATCACGAGTGGCGATCTGCGGCACCTCGTGGAGTCCGACGGTCTGGGGGGTGTGACGTCGAACCCCGCCATTTTCGAGAAGGCCATTGCGGGCAGCAGCGATTACCGTGAGGCGCTGCAACGGCTCGCCGCGCGCGGTGGGTGCGATCCGAAGACGGCGTACGAATCGCTGGCCATCGAGGACGTCCGGTCTGCGGCTGACGTGCTCCGGGAGGTGTACGACTCCACGGACACTCGCGACGGCTACGTCAGCTTCGAGGTCTCGCCGCTGCTCGCACACGAGACGAACGGCACGGTCGAGGAGGCACGCCGGTTGTGGTCGGAGATCGACCGGCCCAACGTCATGATCAAGGTGCCGGCGACGCCCGCGGGGATTCCGGCGATCCGGACGCTGATTGCCGACGGCATCAACGTCAACGTCACGCTGCTCTTCTCGCAGGACGCGTACGAGGCGGTCGCCGGCGCCTATCTGTCTGGGCTCGAAGCACGCGCCGCGCGCGGCGACGCGCTTGGCGCGGTTGCGAGCGTCGCGAGCTTCTTCATCAGCCGCATCGACGTCGCGGCCGACGCTCGTATCGCTGATCGCGTGAATGCGATGGATAGCCCGGGGGATCGGGCGGCATTGCAGCGGCTCGGAGGGCAGGTGGCGATTGCCAACGCCAAGCTGGCTTACCAGCACTACACGGCCGTCAAAGCCAGTCCGCGGTGGCAAGCGCTCGCCAGCCAGGGCGCGCAGCCGCAGCGGCTCCTGTGGGCGAGCACTGGCACGAAGAACGCGGCCTATCGCGACGTTCGCTACGTCGAGGAGCTCGTCGGACCCGAGACCGTCAACACGATGCCGCCCACGACACTGGATGCGGTCCGGGATCATGGCGTGATCCGGCCTAGCCTTGAAGAGGACGTCGACGGCGCCCGCCGCACGCTGGCCGCGCTGGCCGAGGCCGGTATTTCGCTCGAAGCGATCACCACCGATCTCCTGAGGGATGCCGTGCGTCTCTTCGAGGAGCCGTTCCGGAAGCTGCTCGCTGTGATCGACGATCAGCTCCGGGCGCGTCGACCCGCGGTCGACAGCCAAGTGTTCTTTGTCCCGGACACCATCAGCGCGGACGTCGAAGCCGCCGTCGATGACTGGCAGGCCCGCGGCTCCTCACGACGGCTGTGGTCGCGCGACGCCGGGCTCTGGACCGGGGGCGACGAGAACAGCTGGCTCGGCTGGCTCAACGTGGCGGAGCAGCACGACGAGCACGTGGCCGAACTGCGCCGAGTGGCTGCCGCCTTTCAGGCTGAAGGCTTTACGCACGCACTGCTGCTGGGCATGGGCGGGTCGAGCCTCTGCCCGGAGGTTCTCCGCCGAACGTTCGGGCGACAGGACGGATTTCCCGATCTGGCTGTGCTGGATTCGACTGATCCCGCCCAGATCGAGAGGACGTTCAACGGGCTCGACCTCGCGCGTACGCTGGTCATCGTGTCCAGCAAATCGGGAAGCACCCTCGAACCGAACATCCTCTTCGACTATGCGTTCGAGCGCGTCTCGCACGCCGTCGGCGCCGGCGATGCCCCGGCACGGTTCGTGGCCATCACCGACCCGGGGTCCGCGCTGCAGCAGCTCGCCGAACGCCGCGGATTCCGGCATGTCTTCCTGGGACAGCCGGATATCGGCGGGAGGTATTCGGCGCTCTCTGATTTTGGTCTAGCGCCCGCAGCCATCATGGGACTCGACGTGAGCCGGCTGCTCGATCGGGCCAACGCGATGGCGCAGCGCTCGGCAGCGTGCGTGCCGTCGCGCGAGAGCCCGGGAGTCGTACTCGGTCTTCTCCTCGCGGTGCTCGCCAGGCATGGGCGGGACAAAGTGACAGTCGTCGCGTCCCCCGTCATCGCAAGCTTCGGGGCGTGGCTGGAACAGTTGCTCGCCGAATCGACGGGGAAACGCGGCAGAGGACTGATTCTCGTGGACGGCGAGGTGCTTGGCCCGCCCGCTACCTACGGTGATGACCGTGTGTTCGTGAACGTGCGGCTCGAAGGCTCGCCCGATGCCGGTCTCGATCGGACCTTGGACGCGCTCGCCGCCGCCGGACATCCGGTCATTTGGATCGCTCTCAACGATCCGTACGACATCGGGCAGGAGTTCTTCCGGTGGGAAATGGCCACCGCCGTTGCAGGCGCGGCGATCGGCATCAACCCGTTCGACCAGCCCGACGTCGAGGCCAGCAAGATCGAGACGCGAAGGCTCACCACTGCCTTCGAACAAACAGGCGCGCTCCCTGCCGAGCAGCCGTTCCTGGTCGCGGGCGGTCTGGTGTTTTTTGCCGATCCGGAGAACGTGCGCGCGATCGAACGAGCGATGTCCGGCGAGAGATCGCCGTCGAGCTGTCTGCGCGCACACCTGGCGCGCCTGACGGCAGGCGATTACCTCGCGCTGCTCGCGTACGTCGATCGGCGCGCCGACTACGACACGCGTCTGCAGAGGATCCGTCACGACATTCGCGAGCGGAGCCGCGCCGCAACATGCGTCGGGTTCGGTCCGCGCTTCCTGCACTCGACTGGCCAGGCCTACAAGGGTGGGCCGAACACCGGTGTGTTTCTGCAGATTACGTGTGACGAGGCGTCCGACGTGCCGGTGCCGGGGCGGACGTACACGTTCGGCACGGTGAAAGCGGCGCAGGCGCAGGGGGACTTCGCGGTGCTCGCCGCGCGTGGCCGTCGGGCCTTGCGCGTCCATGTGGGCTTCGATGTCGCCGGCGGCCTCGATGCGCTGATCGACGCCCTGAAGGATTCGCCAAGGTCGTGATCAGCCAGGGAGGAGATGGTCGATGCAGCTGGGAATGATCGGTTTGGGCCGCATGGGCGCCAACATGACGCGCCGGTTGGTGCGTGGGGGCCATGCCATCACGGTCTTCGACCTCAGTGCAGACCGCGTGCGCGAGGTGGCCGCGGACGGGGCGCACGGCGCCGCATCGCTCGACATCCTCGTCCAGGCACTTGCGCCGCCGCGCACGGTGTGGCTGATGGTTCCTGCAGGCGACCCGACCGAACGCATGGTGAGCGAGCTGGCAACACGTCTCGAGGCCGGCGACGCGATCATCGACGGTGGGAACTCCCTGTACAAAGACGACGTGCGCCGCGCCCGGATGCTCGAGCCGCGAGGCGTGCACTACCTGGACGTCGGCACCAGCGGCGGTCTCTGGGGTCTCGAACGCGGCTACAGCCTGATGATCGGCGGCCCGCTGTCGGTCGTCGAGCGGCTGGATCCGATCTTTGCCACGCTCGCTCCGGGCGCTGACGGTGCGCCGACGACGGCAGGCGGCAGCACGGCCGCTCGCGGCTACCTGCACTGTGGGCCGACTGGCGCCGGGCACTTCGTGAAGATGGTCCACAACGGAATCGAGTACGGGCTGATGCAGGCCTACGCGGAAGGGTTCGACATCCTGCAGACCGCGTCGAACGCGACGCGGCCCGATGCGGAGCGCTACCGCTTCGATCTCGCGGAGATTGCCGAGGTCTGGCGACACGGGAGCGTCATCAGCTCGTGGCTGCTCGACTTGACGGCGAGCGCACTGGCAGAGGATTCCGATCTATCGGCCTTCAGTGGATCCGTCCAGGATTCTGGCGAGGGGCGCTGGACGATCGAAACCGCGATTGAACAGGCCGTGTCAGTCGACGTCCTCGCGGCGTCGCTCTTCGCGCGCTTTCGCTCCCGACGCGATCACACGTTCGGCGAAAAAGTGCTCTCCGCGATGCGCCACAAATTCGGCGGCCACACCGAACGGCCGGCGGGTGCGTAGTCTCGCGTAACCGCTGACCACTGCGAGGATCCGTGCAGTCTGACGTCACTGTGGAACGAACTATTCAGGCGCCGTGCGGGGAGCTGACGGTGGAGCGTCCTGCTCGAGTCGCCGATCCAGCCACCATGGTGATCTTCGGCGCGACTGGTGACCTGGCAAAGCGCAAGCTCCTGCCGGCGCTGTACAACCTCAACGCCGACCACCTGCTTCCAGTAGGCTTCGGTGTCGTCGGCCGCGGCCGCGAGCCCTTGACCACTGACGCGTACAGGGAGCGGGTTAGTCGCGATCTGCAGCAGTTTGGCACGAAGACAACCGAACGTGTCCGATGCGAGTGGCTCGAGTCGAGACTGACGTATCTGCCGGGAGCCTTCGATGATCCTGATACGTACGATCGGTTGCGCGACACTCTGTCGACCGCCCTGGCAGACGGCGGACGTCCGCCGAACACCCTCTTCTATCTCGCGACCCCGCCATCGCTGTTCGGGCCGATCGTCGAACAGCTGAGCGCGGCAGGGCTGCTCTCCGAAGACAAGGGGTGGCGCCGCGTCGTCATCGAAAAACCGTTCGGGCACGACCTCGACTCTGCTCGAGCTCTGAACCGACAACTCGCGAGATCGTTGAACGAGGATCAGATTTATCGGATCGATCACTACCTCGGAAAGGAAACTGTCCAGAACGTCATGGCGTTCAGGTTCGCCAACGGCATCTTCGAGCCGATCTGGAACCGGCGCTACGTCGACCACGTGCAGATCACCGTGGCCGAGTCGATCGGCATCGAGAACCGCGGCGCGTTCTACGAGGAGACCGGCGCCTCGCGCGACGTCCTCCAGAACCACCTCCTCCAGCTCGTCTGCCTGGTCGCCATGGAGCCGCCGGCGACATTCGAGGCGGACGCCCTGCGCGACGAGAAGGTCAAGGTCCTGCGCGCCCTCGGCACCAAGCCGGCCGACCCGACGAGCGAGGTCGTCCGCGGCCAGTACGGTCCGGGCTGGGTCGCGGCCACGCCGGTCAAGGGCTATCGCCAGGAAGCGGATGTCGACCCGGGCTCGGAGACGGAGACGTTCGTGGCCGCACGGCTGACCATCGACGATTGGCGCTGGTCCGGCGTCCCGTTCTACGTCCGGACCGGCAAGCGCATGCCCAAGCGCTCGACCGAGATCGCCATCCAGTTCCGCGAGGTCCCGCACCGCCTGTTCCGCGACGCCAACACGGACCCGGACC
>DASTDR010000025.1:0-12056 GCA_035710265.1 Gemmatimonadales bacterium
TGTCGAAGCAGCAGGAGCTCGACCGGCTGCTCGACAAGGTGGTGGACTTCACGTTCCAGATCATGAACGTGGACCGTGTGTCGATTCTCCTGCTCGACAGCAAGTCGAACGAGCTGATTCCCCGCATCTCCAAGAGCCGGACCGGCGACGCGAGCGCCGCCAAGCACGTACCCCAGTCGATCGCCCGCAAGGCGGTCGAGGAACGCGTCGCGATTCTGTCCGACAACGCCGCGGCCGACGAGCGCTTCAAAGGCAAGTCGATTCTGATCCAGAGCGTGCGCAGCGCGATGTGCACGCCGCTGATGGGCTCCGATTCCAAGGTCCTGGGGATCCTCTACGTCGACAACCTCACCGCCACGCATTCCTTCGCGGATGAAGACCTCGAGTTCCTCATCGCCTTCGGCGGCCTGACCGCCGTCGCGATCGAGAACTCCCAGCTCTCCGACCGGCTGCGGCGCGAGGCGGTGGTCGTGTCCAATTTCCAGCGCTACTTCGCGCCGAACCTCGCCTCGCAGATCGCGCAGCAGGAAGGTGAAGTCGCCCTCGGCGGCACGAAACGTCCCGTCGTCGTGTTCTTCTCGGACATTCGCGGCTTCACGCCGATGTCCGAGTTGATGAATCCGGACGAGATCGCGGGCCTGCTCACCGATTACTTCACAGAGATGGTCGACATCGTGTTCGAGCATTCGGGCACGCTCGACAAATTCATGGGTGACGCGATCATGGCATTGTGGGGAGCGCCCATCGCGCATGAAGACGACGCTGATCGCGCGATGCAGTGCGCCATCGATCAGATCGAGACGCTCGAAAAGATGAACGCGAAGTGGAAAGAATCGGGCCGGCAGCCGTTGGCGATCGGGATCGGAATCAACTTCGGCGAGGTGTTCGCCGGCAACATCGGCTCGAACCGGCGGCTCGAGTACACCGTGATTGGGGACGCGGTCAACACCGCGAGCCGGCTCTGCTCATCCGCGGGCCTGAACGAGATTCTGATCTCAGAGCCGTTCTACAAGGCGCTCAAGAAACCTCCCAAAGTCGAGGCGCTCGAGCCGATCCAGGTGAAGGGAAAGGCGAAAAAGGTGCCGGTCTACCGCGTGAAGCGGTAAGCCCGGCCGAATCTCGCCAGCAGATCCAGCGCCAGCCGCAGCGGCAGTCCCATGACGCCGAAAAAGTCCCCCTCCACGCGCTCGATCAGCGGCGCACCGAGTCCCTGAATGGCATAGGCGCCCGCCTTGTCGAGCGGCTCCCCGGTCGCCACGTATTCCTCGAGCGTGTGCCTGGCGTTGGGCCGGAACGTGACCCGGGAAACGTCGAGCGCCTGCTCGAGCCGCCCGTTCTCCGCGACAGCCACGGCGGTCAGCACCTCATGCGTCTTCCCCTGCAGCTGTTCGAGCATGTCGACCGCATGGGCCGGCGACGTCGGCTTCTCGAAGATCGTCCCGCCCAGCACCACGGTCGTGTCGGCGGCCAGGATCACCTCCCCGGGCGCGCGCGCGACGACCGCCTGCGCCTTGGCGCGCGACAGCCGTGTGACGTAGGCGTCCGGTTTCTCGCCGGGGAGCACGTGCTCGTCTACATCGGGTGCAATCACCCGAAACGGGATGCGCAGCATTTCGAGCAGCTGTTTGCGGCGCGGCGACCCCGAGGCCAGCACGATCGGCTTCACGCGAAAAAAGATAGCGTAGAGTAGGTTTGGACGTGCTCTGGATCGCCCTGCTCGCCCTGCAAGCGCCACCTGCGACCGACATCTATGTCGCCGAGTTGCATGTGACCGATCGGCGCGTGACCGTGGGCGCGCCCGTCAACGTCACGGCGCGGCCTGGTTATGACAATCAGCCGTTCTTTCTTCGTGACGGCCGGTCGTTCCTCTACACGTCGGTGCGCGACGGTCAGGCGGACATCTACCGCTACGACGAGACACGCAAGACTAGTGTCCAGGTGACGGCGACGTCCGAGAGCGAATACTCCCCGACGCCCTTGCCGGACGGCACGGGCTTCTCGGTCGTGCGCGTGGAAGCGGACTCGACGCAACGGCTCTGGGCCTTCAACGCCGACGGCGCGCAGCCACGGCTCGTGCTCGATTCCATCAAGCCCGTCGGCTATCACGCCTGGGCCAACGATCATCGCCTGGTGTTGTTCGTCCTGGGTTCCCCGCCGACGCTGCAGGTCGCCGATGCGCGCGTGCCGGCCGCACGTGGTGACACGATCGCCCGCGACATCGGACGCTCCCTCCAGCGAATCCCCGGCCGCGAAGCGGTGAGCTTCGTGCAGCGGGATTCCGTTGCCGGCGCGTCCCTGCACGAGCTCGATCTCCGCACGCGGCGCGTCACGAAGCTCGTAGCGGCACCGGCGGGGGCAGACTTCTTCGTGTGGACGACGCAGGGCGTCGTCCTGACCGCCAGCGGCACCACGTTGTATCAATGGGATGCCGAACGGGGAGGAAACTGGGAACCGATTGCCGACTTCGCGTCAGCGGGTCTCACGAACCTCACGCGCCTCGCCGTGAGTCCGGCGGGCGACCGTTTGGCGATCGTTGCGGTGCCCCCCCCCCGGCCCTAGCGTTCGAGAATGAGGGTGACCGGCCCGTCGTTCACCAGCTCGACATCCATCATCGCGCCGAACTCGCCGGTCTCGACCGGAATCCTCCCGCCGCTCTTGTCCTTCAGCAGCGCGACGAACTTTTCATACAACGGAATGGCGACGTTGGGCTGAGCGGCATCGATGAAGCTGGGCCGGCGGCCTTTGCTGGCATCGCCGTACAGCGTGAATTGCGACACCACGAGCACACCGCCGCCGGCATCCGCGAGATCGCGGTTCATCTTCCCCTCGGCATCTCCAAACACCCGCAGGCCGAGGATCTTCTCCGCCATCCATTCGAGCTGCGCTTCGGTATCGGTGGGCGCGAAACCGGCGAGCACGAGAAAGCCGGGCCCGATTTTCCCGGTAACCCGGCTTGCGACTCGAACTTCGGCGCGTGAAACCCGCTGGAGAACTACCCTCACTCCACCGTCACCGACTTAGCGAGGTTCCGCGGCTGGTCCACGTTGCAGCCGCGGCGCACCGCGATGTAATACGCCAGCAGCTGCAGCGGCACCGCACTCAACACCGGCGTCAGCAGGTCCATCGTTTCGGGAATCTCGATGCGATGATCGGCCAGCTTATCGAGCGCGGTGTCTCCTTCGGTCACGATCGCGATCACGCGGCCCCCGCGCGCCTTCACCTCTTCGATATTGCTCACGACCTTCTGATGCACGCCGTCTTTGGGCGCGATGAAAATGACCGGCATAAGATCGTCGATCAACGCAATCGGCCCATGCTTCATCTCGGCCGCGGGATAGCCTTCGGCGTGGATGTAGGAGATTTCCTTGAGCTTCAGCGCGCCTTCGAGCGCGACCGGGAAGTTGTAGCCCCGGCCCAGGTAAAGCACGTTTTGCGCGCGGACCAGGCGATCGGCGATCTGCTCGATCTGCGGCGCCTTGGCGAGAATCTGTTTCAGCAGATCGGGCAGCTTGGCCAGCGCCCGCACGACTTCCCGCCCCTGCAGAATGGAGAGGGCGCGCAGCCGCCCCATTTTCAGGGTCAGCAGCGCCAGGGCGACGATCTGGCTGGTGAAGGCTTTGGTGCTCGCGACGCCGATCTCGGGTCCGGCGTGCAGGTAGATACCGCCATCGACCTCACGGGCGATGGTGCTGCCCACGACGTTGATCAAGCCGAGGGTCCGCGCGCCGCGGCGCTTGGCCTCGCGCAGCGCGGCGAGCGTATCGGCCGTTTCCCCTGACTGGGAGATGCCGATCACCAGCGTGCGCTCATCCACGATCGGATTGCGGTAGCGGAACTCCGATGCGTACTCGACCTCGGTCGGAATCCGCGCCAGCTCCTCCATCATGTATTCGCCGATCAGGCCCGAATGCCATGAGGTCCCGCAGGCGGTGATCACGATGCGCTGCACCTTGAGCAGCTCTTCGTCGCTCAGATTCAGACCGCCGAACCGGACCGTGCCTTCTTCCTCGAGCAGGCGGCCGCGCATCGTGTTATAGACGCTCTCGGGCTGCTCCATGATCTCCTTCAGCATGAAGTGGGCGAATCCACCGCGCTCGATCGTCGCGAGGTCCCACTCCACCTGCATGATCTCTTTCTCCTTCTCGGCGGACGCGAGGTCCATGATGCGGTAATCGGTCGGCCGGACTTCGGCGATGTCGCCGTCGTCCAGGTAGATGACCGAGCGCGTATGCGCGAGCACGGCCGAGGCATCCGACGCGACGAAGTTCTCGCCGTTGCCGATCGCGACCAGCAGCGGCGAGCCGAGCCGCGCCGCCACGATCGTGTCCGGCTCGCGGCTGGAAATGACCGCGATGCCGTACGTTCCCTCGACCTGACGCAGCGCTTCCGCGGTCGCGTCCACCAGCGGCGTGCCCTTGGTGTGGGTTTCTTCAATGAGATGAGAGAGGACTTCGGTGTCGGTCTGCGAGCGGAATACGTGGCCGCGTTTCGCGAGCGCCTGCCGCAGAACGCCGGCGTTCTCGATGATCCCGTTGTGCACCAGGGCGAGCGTGCCGCCGCAATCGGCGTGCGGGTGGGCGTTCACCGTATTGGGCGCGCCATGCGTCGCCCAGCGCGTGTGCGCGATGGCCGTCGTGCCTTCCGGAAGCGGGGTTCCCAGCTCACGCTCCAGCACGGCGATCTTGCCGGGAGCGCGGAACACCTCGAGACCGCCGTTCACGACCGCGAGCCCCGCGGAGTCATAGCCGCGGTACTCGAGTCGTTTGAGGCCCTCGAGAACGACCGGTGCCGCCGTCCGCTTGCCCGTGTACCCTACGATGCCGCACATAACCGCCGCCCTTCTTCTATTAAGCGTTCCGCATCCGCGCCCGAGGGCGCTTCCGCAATCAATCGAATGATCGGCTCCGTACCCGAGGGCCGCAGATGCAGCCAGCGGTCTGTCCAGGCGAGCCGCAGCCCATCCTGTGTGTCCGCGGTGGCGTCGGAAAAATGCTGCCGCAGCTTGCGGTACACCTCGTCCAGCCCCCGCCCGCGGCCGCGCTCCAGCTTCGCCTTCACGATCGTATAACGGGGTGCTCGGGCCACGAGTTCGCTCACGGTCACCCGCTCGCGCGCCAGCAGCCCCAGCAGTAACGCCCCAGCCACCGGCGCGTCGCGTCCGACATGTAGCGCCGGATACATCACTCCACCATTTCCTTCGCCGCCGATCACCGCTTTCAGCTCGATGATCTTGCGCGCGACGTGCGCTTCACCGACGGGCGCTCGCACCACCTTCGCGCCACACTCCTTCGCCGCATCCTCGACAACGAGACTCGTCGAAAGATTGCAGACGACGGTCTTACCCTTCCTGCTTCCCCCATCCCGCTTCCCCAGCACCGCTCGAATCGCGAACGCGAGCGTGTAATCCTCGCCGATCGCTCGTCCCTTTTCATCGACAATCGCCAGTCGATCGACATCCGGATCGACCGCGATCCCGACATCCGCCTTCGAGCGCCGCATCAGCGCGCCAAGCGCTTTCAGATTCTCCGGCACCGGCTCGGGCGGACGCGGAAACAGACCGTCCGTTTCCAGATTGATTGCGGTCACTCGGCAGCCGAGTCGCTCGAGCAGCTCCGGCATGACCGCACCACCGGCGCCTCGCACCGTGTCCAGCGCGACATGGAATCGACGCCGCTTGATCGCCTTGACGTCGAGTCCCGGCAACGCGAGCACGGCGGCGAGATGGCGAGATACCGCTTCGGAATCCGCCTCAACACCGCCGATCGCATTGTAGTTGGCTCGTTGCAGGGCGTCGCTATCTGCGCCTGCCGCCAGTTCGCGTACCCGCGTGCCGGCCTGAGTATCAAGAAAGATGCCATCGGGTCCCACGAACTTGAGGGCGTTCCATTCGATGGGATTGTGGCTTGCCGTCAGCATTATGCCGCCAGCCGCCCTATGATGCTCCACAGCCAGTTGTACCGTGGGTGTGGCAACTAATCCCACATCGATTACAGAGCATCCGACGGACTGGAGCCCGGCCGTCGCCGCCCGCGCAAACATGGGACCTGAGGTTCTCGCGTCTCGCCCGAGCACGACCGAGACCGGCCGGCCGGTTTTTGCCCACGTCCCGAACGCTGCCGCCCAGCGGGCCACCATTTCGGGGGTGAGGTCGATGCCGACCAGACCTCGAACCCCCGACACGCTCACCATCAGGGTATCGGACATGGACGCTCAATTTAATGCAAGGATCAGGCGCGACGGGCTTCCATGGCGCGGGTAGGCAGGCGTAACGGCTGCAACTGAGGCGTCGGAATGGGTAGCGAGCCGTGCTCCGTGAAGGCCCGCTGGAACGCCCGGACCACCTCGCTGTCGAATTGAATGCCGATCCCCTCTTCCAGCTCACGCAGCGCCTGTTTGACGGTCAGGGACGGACGGTATGGACGAACGCTCGTCATCGCGTCGAACGCGTCCGCGACACTCACCAGTCGCGCTTCGAACGGGATGACGTCGCCCTTGAGCCCGTCGGGGAAGCCGGTACCGTCGACGCGCTCGTGATGCGACCGCACGATCGCCAGCGCGCCGGGCGCGTCGCGCATCAACGGACCCAGGATGCGCGCACCGATGACGGTGTGCTCCATAATGTGGCGGTACTCGGCGTCGGACAGCTTGGTCGCCTTGTGGAGCACGCTCTCGCTCACGCCGATCTTGCCGACGTCGTGCAACTCGGCACCGAGCGCGATCGTGTCGGTCTGATCCTTGTCGAGGTCCATCGCGCGAGCGATCCCGATCGCGTAGTTCGCGACGCGCATCGAGTGGCCGCGGGTATAGGCGTCCTTCGCTTCGAGGGCATACACGAGCGCGTGCACGCCTTCGAGAAACAGCTCCTCGATCCGCCGCGCCTGCGCTTCGACACGCGCTTCGAGCCCGTGCTGATAGTTCCGGTTTTCGATGATGAGCCGGCGCTTGTCGAGAGCCTGCGAAACGCGCGCGCGGACTTCATCCAGGTGAAACGGCTTGGCCACGTAATCGAGCGCGCCCATCTGCAGGCACGCGACCGCGCTCTCCACCTCGGCGACCGCAGTGACGACGATGACGGCAGTTTCGGGCCAGCGCGTGACGATATGGCGCAGCAACGTCACGCCGTCCATTTCCGGCATGCGCAAATCGGAGATCACGAGCGGCACCGGCTGGCGCTCCAGCTCGCGCAACGCCGCCACGCCGGACTCGGCCTCGGCGCATGTGAACCCTTCGCCCTCGAGCAGTCGGATCAACACGCGCCGCAGCCGCGGCTCGTCATCGACAACCAGACAGCGCATTCCGGAAAACAACGGCATGGGCGCGTAACGTATCGGTCGCTTGCCCCTGGGGGAAGCGGCCCTTACGTTCCGACATGACGCGCGTCGCCGACCAGGACCTCACTCGCCGCTTTGCGACGCGCGCCGTGCATGCCGGACACCTAGGTGATCCCCTCAGTGGCGCGGTCATGACGCCGATTTATCAGACCTCGACATATATCCAGGAAGGACTCGGCCGGCACAAAGGCTACGAATACGCGCGGACTCGCAACCCGACGCGCGAGGCGCTGGAGCGGAACGTCGCCGCGCTCGAGGGCGGCCGGCACGGGTTCGCGTTCGCTTCCGGACTGGCCGCGCTCGATGCGGTGATGAAACTGCTCTCGGCCGGCGATCACGTCGTGAGTGGCGAGAACGTGTACGGCGGCTCGCACAGGCAGATGACGCACATCTGGGCCCGCCTGGGGCTCACGTTCACGTTCGTTGACGGCGGTGACGGGGCCGCCGTCGCGGCCGCCGTGACGCCGCACACCAAGATCGTTTACGCCGAAACACCGACCAATCCGATGATGCGGCTCTGCGACCTGGCCGCGACCGGCGAGATCGCGCGCAAGGCCAAGGCGCTGTTCGTCGTCGACAATACGTTCGCGACGCCGTTCTTTCAGCAGCCGCTCCAGTTCGGCGCCGATATCGTGCTGCACTCCACGACGAAATACCTGAACGGTCATTCGGACATCATCGGCGGCATGCTGGTGACCGGCCGTGACGACGTCGCGGAGCGCATCGGGTTCCTGCAAAACTCGTCGGGCGCCGTGCCGGGGCCGTTCGATTGCTGGCTCGCGCTGCGCGGCACCAAGACGCTCGCGCTGCGCATGCGCCAGCATGACGCCAGCGGCCGCCGCATCGCCGAGTGGCTCGAGAAACACCCGCGCGTGCAGAAGGTGTACTACCCCGGCCTGCGTTCCCATCCCCAATTCGACCTCGCCTCCCGCCAGATGAAAGGCTTCGGCGGGATGCTGAGCATCGAGCTTGGCGATCCCGCGTTCGCGCGGCGCTTCGTGGAGCGCACCAAAATTTTCGCGCTCGCCGAGTCGCTGGGCGGCGTGGAGAGCCTGATCGGGCACCCCGCATCCATGACGCACGCGAGCGTGCCGCCCGAGATGCGCCGGCGGATGGGCCTCACCGACAGCCTGGTCCGTCTCTCGGTGGGAATCGAGGATGTGGAGGATCTGATAGCGGATCTGGATCAGGCGCTCGCTGATGACTGATCAGGGACCGAAACACGACGTTCGATATATCGTAGGTTTGGAATCCCTTGTTGGAGACCTCGAATGACTCAACCGACGAACAACCTGCCCGCGGCGCGGCCGCGGAAGGCCTTGACCCAAATCGCTCCGGTTTCCTGGGAGCACGCGGCGGACCGCGCGGCGCTCCAGTCGCTGCGATCGATTCCCGGATTCGACCAGGTCGTCAAAAAGATCTACGGCTTCATCGGCGAGCGCGGCATTCGCCTGCTGTTCCAGGCCGACGCGGTGCGCGTGGGGCCGAAGCAGTTCCCGCACCTCAACGATCTGTATACCGATGTGTTGACGACCATGGACTGGGATCCACGCTGCGAGCTGTTCGTCTCGCAGACGCCCTTCGTCAACGCGGGCGCCTACGGCATGGACCGGCCATTCATCGTGATCAACT
The DNA here is from genome assembly GCA_035710265.1 of Gemmatimonadales bacterium. Lineage (GTDB taxonomy): Bacteria > Gemmatimonadota > Gemmatimonadetes > Gemmatimonadales > GWC2-71-9 > 20CM-2-65-7. The sequence goes on from DASTDR010000025.1 coordinate 8,964, forward strand.
CCGGCGCGTTGAAGCTGCTCGACGACGACGAGATGCGCACGCTGCTGGGCCACGAGCTCGGGCACGTCATGAGCGGGCACGCGCTCTACCACACGATCTTGATTCTGATTCTCAACTTCAGCTTCTCGACCCTGCCCTTCCTGGCCGGGATCGCGCTGCTGCCGATCCGAATCGCCCTGCTCGAATGGTTCCGCAAGAGCGAGCTCTCCTCGGATCGCGCGGGACTGCTGGCCGTGCAGGACCCCCACGCGGCGATGCGGATGCATCTCAAGATGGCGGGCGGCGGCGACATGAAGCAGATGGACCTCAACGAGTTCCTCATCCAGGCCCGGGAATACGAGGAAACCGGGGGCGCGCTCGACCGGATCTTCCAGATCCTCAACACGCTGGAGCGCACCCACCCCTTCAGCACCCTGCGGGCCTCCGAGCTGCAGCGCTGGATCGAGGCCGGCAATTACGAGCGAATCCTGAACGGCGAGTACACGCGCCGCGGCCCTGATGCCGACAAGCGTCCCATCGAGAAAGACATCGACGAGGCGCGCGAGCACTATATGAAGGAAGCAAAAGCCGTCGTGAACGACGTGGTCGACTCCGCCAAGCGGGCCGCCCAGGCGTTCTCGGACGCATTCAAGAAGAGGTGAGAGTACTGGTCGTCGGGGGGGGCGGCCGCGAACACGCCCTCGTCTGGGCGCTGCACCGCGACGCCCCCTCCGACACCATCTTCGCCGCGCCCGGGAATCCCGGCACCGCCGGTCTCGCTACCAACCTCCCCATTGCCGCGACCGCGATCGACGAGCTTGTCGCCGCGGCCGGCACGCACGACATCGAGCTCACGATCGTCGGTCCTGAAGCGCCGCTGGCCGCGGGACTGGTCGATCGGCTGCGCAGCGCCGGCCGTGCGGTGTTTGGTCCCACGGCCGCGGCCGCCCGACTCGAGTCCTCAAAGGCCTATGCGAAGGAAGTGATGCGGCGCGCCGGCGTGCACACGGCGAACAGCGGCACGTTCGTCGATATCGGACCGGCACTCGAGTACATCGGCGGCCATCCCGAGCCGCTCGTCGTGAAGGCGTCCGGTCTGGCCGCGGGCAAGGGCGCAGTCGTCTGTCAGACTCGCATCGAAGCCGCCCAGGTCGCGCGCGTGATGTTGGACGGCGCCCTCGGCGACGCCGGCAAGGAAGTCGTGATCGAGGAGTTTCTTGCCGGAGAGGAGCTCTCGGTGCTGGCCCTGACCGACGGCGAGCGCGTGCTGATTCTGCCGCCCGCGCAGGACCACAAGCGGATCGGTGAGGGCGACACGGGTCCCAACACGGGCGGCATGGGCGCCTACACGCCCGTCAGTATTGCAACCGAGGAGCTGCTCGAGCGCGTGCGCAAAGAGGTGTTTGAGCCGGTGCTGCGCGAGGTGGCCGCGCAGGGATCGCCGTACGAGGGCGTGCTGTACGCCGGCCTGATGATTCTTCCGGATGGCACGCCGTCGGTTCTCGAGTTCAACGCTCGATTTGGCGACCCCGAGACGCAGGTTCTATTGCCGGCGCTGGCTCAGGGCTTCACGAAGCATCTCGCCGACATCGCGCAACGTTCCTGGGCTCCGACGAAGCACTTGCTCGCGGCCGAGCACGCGGCCGTAACCACGGTGCTCGCCGCGCGAGGCTATCCGGACAATCCTGAAAAGGGAGTCGCCATCCAGCTCCCGGCGCCTGATGCGTTCGGCGCTGACGTCATCGTTTTTCACGCCGGTACGTTCCGCGATCCCGACGGACGGCTGCGGACCGCCGGTGGCCGGGTCTTCAGCGTCACGGGCCTCGGCACGACCGTCCCCCTGGCCGCTCAGGCCAGCCGCGAGGCTGCGAAGCGCATCGCGTTCGAGGGCAAGACCTGGCGGCGCGACATCGCGTGGCGCGAGATCGAGCGTGCCGGAGCTGCCTGAAGTCGAGACGATCGTGCGCGAGATCGCCCCTCTCTTGGAGGGCGCTCGCATCGCGCGCGCGCAACTGAAGAAAACCGACGTGCTGCGCGAGGTCTCCAAGCCTCGGCTGCTTAAGACGCTGACCGGCAACACGATCGAGCAGGTCTACCGCCGCGCCAAGCACATCGTGTTCCGGTTGGACAGCGGCCATCGCATGATCATCCAGCCGCGCATGACGGGCTCGGTGATTGTGTACGACCGCAAGCTCACCCGCGACGAGCTCAAATACGCGGTGCTCATCGGCACGCTCAGCGATGGGCGGACGTTCGTGTACCGCGATGTGCGCCGACTCGGGACCATCTGGCTATTAGATGAAGAAGGCTGGATGGCTTACACGGGACGGATCGGGCCCGAGCCACTCGAAGAAACGTTCACCTCGTTCGTGTTTGCGGACAGGCTGAAAGGCACGCGAACGGCAGTCAAGAAGGCAATCATGGATCAGCGGCGGCTCGCGGGCGTGGGCAACATCTACGCGAATGAAGCACTCTTCGACGCGCGTCTCAACCCCGCGAGATCGACGCATAAGCTGTCGCGCGAGGAATTCGCGCGGCTGCATGGGGCGATCGTGGACGTGCTACAGCGCGCGCTGGCGTCCTCCGGCACGACGCTCCGTGACTACCGCACCGGCACGGGAGCGGAAGGTCGGTTTCAGTTCGAGCTGCGGGTGTATGGCCGCGGCGGCGAGAAGTGCCTCCAATGCGGCCGCAAACTCGTGATGACACACGAGATCGACAAGCGGCAGACGACGTACTGCAAAAAGTGCCAGCGCTGAGCAAGCCTTACTGTTTGCGCCAGAGTATGGCCCGAACCTCGCCGCCGCCGCCATAGCCGACGGAGGTTGCCGCGTAGCCGAGGATGTCTCCGCGGGCGTTGATGTCGGTGACCCACGCTGCTCCAAAACCATGCGGGCCCGTACCGAGATCGATCATGCCGCGTGCCTGCGACCAGACCCAGACGTGTTGCTCGGCGACACCCAGGAAGACCGTGCCGACCACCTCGCCGTTGTCGTTCAGGCCGACAACTCCCATCGTCCCACCGAGCGTGGGCAGCGTCACCCTGCTTCCATCGCTCCAGAAGTACGCTTGACCACCCGCAGCCCCCGCGATTTGACCACGCTCGTTGATGAC